>JBEKXG010000342.1:0-5819 GCA_049512295.1 Syntrophobacteraceae bacterium | reverse complement strand
AGCGAGGGGCGGCGGGGCTGGATATTGAGCAGGAGGGCCAGCCGGCTGCGGCCCAACCTGAGGGCCAATCACAGACGCAGACGAGGCCTGCGGCACAACCTCAGACAAGTCTTCAAACAAAGCCTGTAGCCAAGCCTCCGGCAAAGCCTCCGGCTCAGGCAAGTTCCAAAGCCAGGCCTGCAGCAAAGCCTCAGCCTAAGCCTCAGACCCAGACGAATGTCAAGTCCAGACCTCAAGCTCAGACAAACCTCCAGGGTAAACCTCAGGCCAAGCCCCGGAACAAGCCTCAATATGAGCCTCAGAGCCAGGCGAAGCCAAAGCCCAAGGTGGATTAATGATGATCGCTCCCGGCTATCTAGCCCCTGGTATGACCCCTGGACGGATGGTCAAGATCACGCTTTACACCTTCTTTGTACTGGCGCTCCAGGCCCATCTCATCCCGCGGCTGTCTTACCCGGCGCTGCGGGTTGACCTGCTCCTTCCGCTCATGTTCGCAATCGCCGTTGAGTGGTCTCCACTGGCGGGGGTGCTTTGGGCCAGCTTTTGGGGATTCGTTGCGGATAATTTTTCAGGGGAGTTCTGGGGCCTGCATGTGGGTTCCTATACGGTAACGGTGTGCCTGGTGCACATGGCATCCGAGAGGTTCGACTGGCGCAACCCGGTCTACCAGATGGGTCTTGTCGGGCTGTGCGCTCTTGGCCAGTCCGTTGGGCTTGGGCTGTATTTGTCATTCGTGCCGCTGGACCTTCCATCGCTCACTTCCGTATGGATCAGCCTGGGCATTCGAACTCTGCTTTCGACCACAATGGCGCCCTTGTTGATCTATCCCATGTTGAACCCGAGAAATACTAATTAGTGGCTGAGTCGGCCGGAGCCGGACAGAGATGAAAACCAAAGGCAAAAAATTCGACGGACTCAAGCTTATAAACTGGGAAAACACGGAGTCGGTTTCTTTCCAGAAGCAGTACATGCTGATTTGGGCCCTGCTGCTGGTGATAGTGATGATCTATATGGTTCGGCTTTGGTATCTTCAGGTGCTCCAGGGCGAATCCTACCGCTTCCAGTCCGAGAACAACAGGATCAGGGTCGAGGAGATTGCCGCGCCGCGCGGAATCATCTTTGACAGGAACGGGGTGCCGATTGTCGAGAACCGCCCGGCTTACCACCTCGTGATCATCCGGGAGGACATTAGTGACCTGGATGGGACGGTAAAAGAGCTGGCCCGCCTGTGCGAGCGCAATCCCGATGAGTTTTTTTCAATTATCGAAGCCAACAGGGCCATTCCCAAGTTCGTACCTCTTCGCCTGGCATCCGACCTGGACAGAGATTGCCTTGCCCGGGTTGAGGCTCAGCGCATCAGGCTTCCAGGCGTGTTTATTCAGCTTGAGCCCAAGCGCGAGTACAAATGGAACGGGACGGCTGCGCATCTGATCGGGTACCTGAGCGAGATCACCGAAGCAGAGCTCAGGGGCGAAAAATACCAGGGATATTATCCCGGCGAGGATATTGGCAAAGTCGGAATCGAGAGCGCCTTCGAAAAGTACCTGCATGGGAGCAGGGGAGGGCAGCAGCTCGAGGTTGACGCCGCCGGCAGGAGGGTCCGGCTGCTTGAAGAACATCTGCCCATTTCGGGCCGGAACTTGTGGCTCACCCTCGACATGGACCTTCAAAAGGTCGCCGAGTCCCTGCTCGAGGACAAAACCGGCGCAATCGTGGCCGTGGATCCCACTGACGGAGCAGTTCTCGCTTTTGCGTGCAGTCCTTCTTTCGACCAGGAAAAGTTCATACGGGGACTGACAAAGGATGAATGGCTTGCACTCAGCAAAGATCCGCGTCATCCTCTGCTGAACCGCGGCAGTGGGGCTGCTTATCCGCCCGGCTCTACATACAAGCCTTTTGTGGCTCTTGCGGCACTCAAGGAAGGCGTAATAAGCGCGACCTCCACTTTTACCTGCCCCGGTTACCTTCAGTTCGGCGACCGCCAATACCGCTGCTGGAAGGACCATGGCCACGGTTCCCTGCCAGTGGAAAGGGCCATTATCGAGAGCTGCGACGTTTTCTTCTACCAGACAGGTCTGAAACTGGGTGTTGACCGTCTGGCTCAATATGTGACAATGTTCGGGCTTGGGGAAAGAACAGGCATTGGACTGCAGGGCGAGCATCGCGGACTCATCCCCACTTCCTGGTGGAAAAAGCAGGCTACCGGCATTCCATGGCAGAAGGGTGAAACCATCTCCATATCCATAGGTCAGGGGTTCGACCTGGCCACACCGCTCCAGATGGCATTGGGGTACGCGGCAATCGCCAATGGCGGGAAGCTGTGGCAGCCCTACGTTGTAAAGAGGATCGAGGGCAACTCCGCCAATGAAATAGATGAAATCAAACCGAGGCTGAAGCGGAACATCCCGATCGAGCAACGCTGGTTTGACCTTGTGAAGAAAGGCCTGGCGGGTGTGGTGGAAGATCCGAGGGGAACCGGGCACCTGATACGGGACCCCTCCGTTCAGATTGCGGGCAAGACCGGTACCGCACAGGTCGTGCACGTGGCCCAGGGGGTGAACAGGAAACTGCTCGAAAAGCTGACGAAGTCGAAAGACCGTGACCACGCCTGGTTCGTTGGCTACGCTCCGGCTTCGGATGCCAGGATATGTGTGGCCGCAATAATCGAACATGGTGGCCACGGGGCCTCGGTTGCCGCCCCGCTGGTCCAAAAGGTCATTCTTGCTTATCTGAAGAACAGGCAGAAACCGGACGGAGAGTAGGGAGTGGACTGCGGTGTTATCAGAGTATTTCGCAGAATTTCGAAAGGCCGTTTTTCGTTATGATGGATAGACGCCTGATAGAAAATTTTGATTGGTCGATAATCTGGGTTTTGTTCGCAATTATCTGCATCGGACTACTCAGCATCTACAGCGCCCTCTATCCCCAGATTCAGGCCCGGCCTGCGAACAATCTGTTCATAAAACAGATCATATGGCTTGCCATTGGTTTTGCCGTCCTGTGCGGTTCGCTTTTTATCAATTATCAGCGTCTCAGAACTCTCAGCCCATGGCTCTATGGTTTGACTTTTTTTCTTCTCGTGGTGGTCCTCCTGGCCGGCAAGGAGGTACACGGTTCGAAGCGGTGGCTGGAGATCGCCGGCTTTCAGTTCCAGCCTTCCGAGTTCATTAAGGTGATCATCGTGATTCAGTTGGCCGGTTATTTTTCGTCTCAGGAGGTAACCAACTTCCCAAGCATAAAAAAACTGATCCTTCCTGTGGGTTTCGTTGTTTTCCCGGTGTTGCTGGTTCTTGCCGAGCCCGATCTGGGAACCGCAATCTCGCTGATGGCTATTTCGACCACAATGATCCTTTTTGTGGGCGTGCGTTGGAAATACCTCGCCTGTTTGGCTTTGACCGTCCTTCCCCTCATCGTGCCCGTGTGGGAACACGTGCTGAAACCTTATCAGAAACGCCGGATTCTCATTCTTCTTAGTCCTGATCTGGACCCCCTTGGGGCCGGATACCATATCAGGCAATCAAAGATTGCGATAGGTTCCGGAATGCTCTGGGGAAAAGGATTTTTGAACGGGACCCAGAACAAGCTTCATTTCCTGCCGGAAAAACATACGGATTTCATCTTTTCGGTCTGGGCCGAGGAATGGGGTTTTATCGGGTGCGCCGTTCTTCTTTTTTTGTTCTGCCTGCTTATTTTTCTCACTCTGAGGGTTGCCACGAGATCAAGGGACAGGTTCGGTTCCCTGATAGTGGTTGGAATGAGCGCGCTCATTCTGTGGCAGGCGTTGATTAACATCGGCATGGTGATCGGAGTGCTTCCGGTGGTGGGAATTACACTGCCTTTTGTAAGCTACGGGGGGTCCTCGCTCATAGCCCTGTGTCTGGCAATCGGGTTGATAGAGAATGTAAGCATGCGTCGCTACGTATTCCAAACGCATTGAGAATTCCTGAGCTTGTTCTAAAAATCACAAATACCAAGTCCGTGATAAATTGTGATAATTTTTGCTTTTCTCTTGCTAATACTCTTGACCTGTGCTACTAAGCTCGCCCATGCTGAAGGTCCAATGGTACCTTAAGATATCAGTTTTGCCGTTTGAGCTGTCTGTGCGAGAGCAGTAGGGCCAAATGTGCATGTGATTTTTTGTATTTGTTGGCAGTTTGTTGGCAGTCAATTTGGAGGGTGGGGTAAGATGATCGACATTAATGTCACGCTTTTTATCCAGATGGCCAATATCCTGGTTTTTCTCATTCTGATGAACTTCGTTCTATACCGTCCCATTCGGCGGATAGTGGCGGAGAGAAAGAAGATGATTGCAGAGAAGCAGGAGGGGATCGAGAGCCTGGAAGCCCAAGCGCGGGTGGCGCTGCAGGAACATGCTCGGAGGCTCCGGGAATCCAGGCAACTGGGTGCTCAGAGAATTCAGGAGCTCAAGGCCTCGGGCTATGAGCAGGAGAAGGAGTTGCTGCGCAGGATTTCGGAACAGGCGGCCGCAAAGGTTCAGGAACTGCGTACAAAGATTCAGAAGGATATCGCGATCGCTCGGATGGAGCTCAAGCATCAGGTGAAGACGTTTTCGGCTGAGCTGGCGCAGAAGATTCTGGGGAGGAAGATTTAAATGCATGCGAGTCTAAGGGCAAAGATGATGGGATCCAAGCACTTTGCGTCCCTTGTAGGGACGGTGCTCTATTGTGCGTGGCTGGGCAACGCCCTGGCGTCGGAAGCCGAAGGGGGCCACCACCACCTGAACTGGACTGACTTTGCATATCGTACTGTTGCCATTGTAATTGTGGTTGGCATCCTCGTAAAACTTCTCAGAAAACCTGTTGCAAACTTTCTCAACGCGCGCCGGGAAGAGATTCAGCGCTTGCTTGCCGAACTCGAGGTCAAGACCTCCGAGGCCAGGGCCGAACATGCCAGGGTGCAGGTCAAGCTCGCCTCCCTTGAACAGGATACGAGAAAAATAATTGATGAACTGATTACTGAGGGCGAAGCCGAAAAGCAAAAAATCATAGAGGCCGCCCACCGGCAGGCCGAGTACATCCAGCAGCAGGCTGAGAACGCCATTGAGCAGGAGATCCAGGCTGCTCGCGACAGTCTCAAGGACGAAATCGCCGAGCTGTCCGTGGCCGCCGCCCGGGATATAATCAAAAAGAGAATGCGGGCTGACGATCAGCAACGTCTGGTTCGTGAATTTATGACGAAAGTGGTGGAGGCGAAGTGAAAAATCAAGTCATTGCCAAACGCTATTCGAGGGCGCTGTTCAATCTGGCCGACGAGGCAAATGCGATCGAACAGTATGGAACCGCGCTCGACGACTTTGTGATAGTCCTCAATGAGATCCCTGATCTCGGAAACGCGCTCCGGAATCCTCTTTACCCGGAAACGGTAAAAAAGACCCTTTTCCAGAAGGTGGCGGGTCAGTTGCAACTGTCGCCGGTTGTGAACAGCTTCCTCAGGCTTCTCGTCGAGAAGGGTCGTATACAGTACCTGCCCGAAATCGCCGCCTACTACCACAGGTTAATTGACGACCATTCCAATATTGCGCGGGCAAAGGTCAAGGCGGCGTTCAGACTGGGAGGTCCTGAGATTAAGGAGATCGCTGAGGCTTTGGAGAAGAAAATCGGAAAGAAAATCGTCGTTGAATTTGAGGAGGATCCCTCTCTTCTTGGGGGAGTTTTCGCCCAGATCGGCGACTTTGTTTTAGATGGCAGCGTAAAGCGTCAGTTGCTCAATTTTAAAGAATCTTTGAAGAGGGGTGCGGTAGGATAAATGGAAATCAGAGCAGAAGAAATCAGCCAAATCATCAGAGAGCAGATCAAGGA
>JBEKXG010000341.1:0-5821 GCA_049512295.1 Syntrophobacteraceae bacterium | reverse complement strand
TTGCCGATAACTTCAAGGGGGGCCACCAGGTACTGGAACTTCACGCCTTCGCGTTCGGCCGCCTCGATTTCCCACGGACTGGCGGGCATTTCCTTTTTCGTCCTGCGGTAGAGGATATGGACCTCGTCGAACCCTTCGCGCCAACTTACCCTGGCTGCGTCCATTGCGACGTTTCCACCGCCGACTACTATCACCTTGCCTTCTGCGGGCCACTTCCCGCCTCCGTTCACTTCACGCAGGAAATCGACCCCGTCGACCACGCCTTCCATATCTTCGCCCTTGATCTGGAGCTTCATTCCCTTATGGGCGCCGACGCCGATAAATACGGCATCGAATTTGTTCATGATCTCTTCATAAGAGATGTCTTTGCCTATCCTTGTGTTGCAGCGCAGTTCCACCCCGTGGGCAAGAATCCAGTTTATCTCGTGCATGAGAGTGGGGGTCGGGAGCCTGTACTCGGGGATGCCGTATCGAAACATGCCTCCCGGCTCGGGCAGGCATTCGAAAACGACGGAATGGTACCCGGCCCTGCCGAGAAAATAGGCGCAGGAAAGACCGGCAGGTCCCGCGCCGATGATTGCGACCTTTTCCTTATGGAACTCTGCGGGAACTTCGACCGGGGCAGTGAGCCGGTTCTTCATTTCATGGTCGGCAACGTAGCGTTTGAGGGTGCAGATGGAGATCGGTTCGTCCATATATCCCCGGTTACAGGCGGACTCGCAGGGATGCGGGCACACTCGGCCGATGGAGAGAGCAAAGGGGAGCCGCTGCCTTATTATCGCAAGCGACTTTTCATATTCGCCGTCAGCAATGTGCCCAACATAAGACCGGATATCCAGGTTCGCCGGGCAGGTCGCCTGGCAAACCGGCATATCTTCCCTGAAGATGTTGAAATCGCCGGTCTGCGGGTTGAAGAAGTCGATCGCCGTACGAAACCCGATACCCTCGTTGAAGTCGTCATACATATTGATCGGGCATACGCGTATGCACTCGCGGCAGCCGTCGCACTTTTCGAGGTCCACCCTGGAGGTCTTGCGCCGGATGCGAAAAGTGTACGATCCGTCTTTAGCGACGGCTTTTTCCACCCGGGCGTTTGTGATGATGCGGATGTTCGGGTGGTTTTTCGCCGCTTCCCAGTTCGGGTCCGCCCACGCGGGGTTCCCGTTCAAAAGATGTGTTTGCGGGATGCGTCCCGCACCGAGGGCTGGGGAGGATTCCACCAGTACGACGCGCCTGCCCGCTTCCGCCTGTTCGATTGCAGCCGCGACTCCTGCCGGGTCGCCTCCGAAAATTATCACCTGTTTATCTGACACTTGCGTCCTCCGGGAATCTGGGACAAAAGCAGTAAGATTCCTCTGTCAAAAGATGCCGCGTATGCCCCGGCCTGAGGGTTATCCGGTCAGGCGGCGGCTTCCGCCGCCCGATACAAAACCTTATACCTTGGCGTGGCACCGTCCACGGCGGCCAGTCCCACAAGCCCGCGTCTCTGCAGGGCCAGGACGTACTTGAGAGCGTCCGGAGGGGCTATCTCGAGCCTCTCGGAGATCTCCCTGACCGAGACCGCGCCTTTTTGCATTTCCCTCAAAATGCCGTGGGTGGCAATTTCGTCAATTACGATGGCATCGAGGGTCCGCCACATTTCGTGTTCGGTAAACCTCTCGCCATACTTGTTGCCGGTGTTCTCGAACTCCGTGAACTTACCTTCCACCCAGCGCAGCTTCTCGCTGCCCAGGGCCGCGCCAGCGGTTTCGAGCCTGCCTTTCAGTTCGGGGAGCGACAATCGTTCCGCCGAACCAAGGGGGCCCATTTCGCGGATACTGCCGTGGAATGCGGTAACCAGGCTGACAAACCGCTCGCCCTCCGCCGACGAGCACTGGTTGAAAGCAACCCGCCCCGCATTGAGACCCACGTAGCCGAGGGCCCTCGAGGCAAGCCCGATCTTGACCTTGGCCTGGTAATTACCGGAAATGTAGTGGCAGTCTCCGAAGTGGCAGCCGACCGCCATGATTCCGTCCGCCCCTTCGATGAAGGCGTTGACCACCAGGGTCGGATCTACACGGCCTGTACACATGAGGCGGATGATTCGCACATCCGTCGTATATTGCATCCTGGAAACTCCAGCGAAGTCAGCCGCAGCGTAGCCTCACCAGGTGCAGCACATCACCAGAATTTTGGGATTAAAATCCGGCATTTGTTAGCCTCCTCGAATCTGTTGTCTTTAAAATCCCCCTTTCCCCCCTTTAGAAAAGGGGGGAAAACCTCTCAGGCCGATTCCTCCAGGAACGCCTTTATCTGGCCGCCTATCTGCTCGTCAGTGTAGGAATTGACGCTGAGGGCATGCTGATAGCAGGTGGCGGCGCAAACCCCGCATCCCTTGCAGGCAACCGGAATCACTCTGACCTTGCGTCCCTTTTCGCCCCGAACGATCTCCAGGGCGCCGTAGGGACAGAGCGCGGCGCATAGCCCGCAACCCCGGCACGCATCTTCATCGACCAGGGTGGAGACAATCGGCTCGACGGACATCACTCCCCTGGCCAGGGGAATGGAGGCGCGCGACGCTGCGCCGAGCGCCTGCGATATCGCTTCGCGAACCGTGGCGGGATAGTGCGCGTTTCCGCACAGATAGATGCCGTCGGTAGCGAAGTCGAGCGGTTTGAGCTTTACGTGTCCTTCCAGAAAGAACTTGTTCCCATCGAGCGATACCCGAAGCAACTGTGATATCGCTTCGTTGTCTTCGCCTGCCACGAGCGGCGTGGAGAGTACCACCAAGTCCTGCGGCAGTGCGATTTCGCGCCCGAGCAGATCATGGTATACGATCACCTTGCCATCCTCGACCCTTGGCGGGCGGGCGGGATCGTATTTTATAAAAATTACGCCAAGCTCTTTGGCCTGCTGGAAGAGGGCTTCGTTCTCGGCCCCGTAGGCCTGGATATCGCGGTAGAGGATGCGCACGCCCGCTTCCGGGTTTTTCCGCTTGATTTCAACGGCATTCTTTATGGCCACCATGCAGCATATACGCGAGCAGTATTTGCGCTCCTCATTGCGTGCGCCCACGCATTGAATCATGACGACGTTTTTGGCGGCAAAGGCCCCGGACGTGAATATCTCTTCGAGTTCGAGCTGGGTGACGACCTTGCGGCCGTCATAGCCGTACAGGCCGGCAGGCTTGAAGACCTGCGCTCCGGTCGCAACTATGATGACGCCTGCTCCGAATTGAGCATTCGAACCGTTTGTCGAAGCGGAGACCTTGAAGTTGCCAATATATCCCTTTACTTCATCAATTACCGTGGATGTGAGGATGCGAATATTCGGATGCCTTCGGACTGCGTCGGCCTGTTTGCGCGCGATTTTGCCAGCGTCGGCCCAGGAGGGGGCCAGCTTGTCGAGCTTTAGCAGAAGGCCGCCGAGGGCGGCCGATTTTTCCACCAAAGTGACCTCATAGCCGCGGTTGGCAAGCGCAAGGGCCGAGGTCATACCGGCGATCCCGCCGCCTATTACCATCGCCCTCGGGTCCACCGGGGACTGGATCGATTCCTGAGGCTTGAGCAGGCCCGCCTTGGCGACACCCATCCGAATGAGGTCCCTGGCCTTGGCGGTGCCGTTCTCCCGCTCCTGCATGTGGACCCATGAGCACTGGTCGCGAATGTTCACCATCTCGAAGAGGTACGGGTTCAGTCCACCCTCCGCGCAAGTCCCACGGAAAAGCGGCTCGTGAGTGCGGGGCGTGCAGGATGCGACCACTACCCGGTTCAGGTTCTGCTCTTTGATTGCGGCCTTGATTTCGTTTATGCCGCCCTCCGAGCAGGTGTAAAGGTTTTCCTTTACGTAGACCACGTTGGGCAGGGCTTTCGCGTACTCGGCCAGCGACTTGACGTCAAGGTAGCCGGCGATGTTGCTGCCACAGTTGCAAACAAAAACTCATATTCGGATTTCTTCTGCCAATTGAGCACCTCATTCTTGAAAAAAGCTGTCAGGCCGTTGCGTTCAATAACGCCGCTGGAGATCCGATAACGGCTTCAGCGGCACTGGCAGCGGCGCTGCTCGCCTGGTCGACCGATTCGGGGATGTCCATCGGCCCCTGCGCGCAACCGCACACGAAAATTCCCGGCCTGGTCGTCGCAAGCGGCACGAGCGGGTCTGTTTTGATGAACCCGTTTGCGTCCAACTCAACTCCGGCAAGCTGCGCGAGCTTGGCCGTCCCGGCGCTCGGCACGCAGGCAGACGCCAGCACGACCATGTCGAAGACCTCGCTCTTCACTTGCCGGTCGGTGGTGCACTCATACCAGACTATCGGGTTTTTCGCTTCGCCTTTGGTGATTTCAGCCACGCGGCCGCGAACGTATTCAATGTTGGCCTGCAGCCCGCCTCGAAGCTTATATTCCTCGAAGCCGCGGCCAACTGCGCGAAGGTCCATACAAAAGATCGAAGAATGTACTTCCCGGTCGTGCTCGTTGGCGATCATGGCCTCTTTTACCGAGTGCATGCAGCAGTAGGAAGAGCAGTACTTATTGAACCGGAAATCCCGCGAACCCACGCATTGAATGAAAGCCAGCTTCTTGGCGGTAGTCGCGGCGGCCTTTTTGTGATGCATGGCCGCAAGCCGGGCCTCGAGTCCTGCCAGCGACTCGGCCTGCTTCGCCCATTCGAGGAGCGCCGGGTCGGAGGCGCCGGCATTTACTTCTTCGATTACCCGGGCTGAATTTTTGCCCTGTTTATCTTCGAGCTGCTTTACGCGCCCGGAAAGCTTCCTGACTTCTTTTTCGGTAGCTTCTATTTCTTTTTCCAGGGCAAGCTCGGACGGCCGGTCCAGGTGACCCGCCGTAGGCCCGGAGGCGCTCAGGAGCCGTTCGAACTCGAGGGCCGTGACCACGTTTTCAATCCGCCCGTAGCCGTATTCGGGAATGACCGACGGGTCGAAGACGTCATAGCCGGAAGCCATTACGATTGCCCCGGCTTCGATTTCGACTGTTCGGTCCTTCTGCTCGAAATCGATCGCCCCGGCCTGGCAGGTCTTTGCGCACACGCCACACTTTTTACCCTGCCCCAACTGGCGGCAGGTGGGCGCGTCGATAGTGAAAACAGAAGGGATGCCCTGTGCGAAATGTTTATATATGGCCTTGCGATGTCCGATTCCGGCGTTGAACACGTCAACGGCCATGGTAGGGCATTTTTCGGCGCATGACCCGCAGCCGGTGCACAATTCTTCGTTCACGTAGCGGGCTTTCCTCTTTACGCTGATTTTGAAATTGCCCGCTTCACCGCTGATTCCCTCGATTTCGCTGTAGGCGAGAAGGTTTATTCTGGGATGCCGACCGACATCCAGCAGC
The DNA here is from genome assembly GCA_049512295.1 of Syntrophobacteraceae bacterium. GTDB lineage: Bacteria > Desulfobacterota > Syntrophobacteria > Syntrophobacterales > Syntrophobacteraceae > SbD1. The sequence continues at coordinate 494 of JBEKXG010000341.1, read as the reverse complement.
TTCGGCGAAAGAATTCAGATGGCGCAGTCATTGGTGGGGAAGGTCTTGTCCAGTTGAGCCATTTTCCCGCCAATGCTCGGAAGCCTTTCCACCATGTGCACCTGGATTCCCATTTCCGCCAGGTCCAGGGCGGCCTGAATGCCGGCGATCCCTCCACCGATAACCAGTACGTCTTTATTCACGATTCACCTCGTCTAGACTAAAAAAATTCCTCCCCCCGCCCCCCTTTAGTAAAGGGGGGAACCGAGGCGAGGGCTACTCCTGCGGCGTGGCCATGCTTTCTGTAATCAGGGTGGTCAGGTCTTTTATCTCCAGCTTCATATCGTCCAGATTTGCGAGCGCGCAGCTCAGGTGAATCTGGCACTTCGGGCAAGCGGTAACCAGGGTTTGCGCGCCGGTGGCCTTCGCTTCCTTGAGACGCTCGACCTGGATTTGCTTGGAGCAGCTCGAGCAGTTTGCCCAGCCCGTGGTGCCGCAGCAGACCGCGTTTTCCC
>JBEKXG010000340.1:0-5862 GCA_049512295.1 Syntrophobacteraceae bacterium | reverse complement strand
AGAAAATGCCCTGGGGGCAAACCGGAGGCCACGCGGATACCACCGAAGCAATTGAACGCACCCTTGCCATAGCCGTTCGCTATGCCTTGCAACCCACCCGGCTCGCATCTGCCGTGGCCGATAATACACTCCTTACCCAGGCGGATGATACCGTGGTCTCGATGACTGTCGCCTTCGGCGCGGTGTTGGGTCTTCTGGTTCAGGGGCATAGACTGGACATGCAACTGTCGGCTAAGCTCATGGAATTGGTGAAAAACGGGGAATTGCCCTTTCACGCTGTGACGAGCGACAATCTCCAGCCGCCGCGTCCCGGTGACCCGGACCCACCCCGCGCCGGCCGATTCGCCTCACCGGACGCACTGCTTTCGCCATCCTATATGGCCCAAGCTGCTGCAGATGAGCGAATCCACATAGAGCCTGCGTGGAAGGTATCCATCGTCTATGGCATGCCTTGCGCCATTTACCACCAGCTTCCTGCCGCCTACTACCTTGCTGCCCGGTTTCACAATGATTTCGAATCGGCCGTACTCCATGCTGTTAATGGCGGCGGACAAAATCAGGCGCGCGCCATCCTCACGGGGGCCTTGGCCGGCGCCCAAACTGGTTTTTCGGGAATCCCTCAGCGCTTCATCGACGGGATCGAAGAGGCGACTGTACTCAGCAAACTGGCCGTGGACCTGGCTTCAAAGGTCGGAAGCCCCTGATACTGATGAATGGAACAGTTAACCTCGAGAAATAGGACGCGGGGAAAAACGCAGCCTTCCCGGATCATCTGTCTTGTTCATGCCTGGTTCCGTCAGGCTCAAGAATCAGCAAGGAGTGTGAACTTTCGCGGAGCCTCGGCTGGCGGGTGCTACAAAGACCTGTTGCGTAAAGCGACGCATGACCGCCGTGAAAAACTCGAAAATCCCCCTTTAATGGGTGACCCCTTGTTTCACGAGGGAGGCAGGCCCGATGTCCGTCTTCCGGCTGACCGACGGGCTTTTGGCAAGCTGTGATTTTGTCTTGAGTCAGCGCTCATCCGTGTATATACTTTATCATGTTTTCAATACACGCAAAGGAGGACGGCATGGCGCTCAGTATCAGAAACTCCCGGGCTGAAAAGCTTGCCCGCCAGGTTGCGGCAGAAACCGGGGAAACCCTCACGGAGGCGATCACACTTGCGTTGGAGGAACGGCTCGAACGTCTCAAAGGACGGCGCACGGCAGCGGATGTCGCTGAGGAGATCATGAAGATATCCCTTCGCTGCAGGGAGCTGCCGGAACTGGATCGGCGCGGTGCGGACGAGATTCTCGGTTATGATGAGAGGGGGCTCCCGCAATAATGGTCATTGACACTTCCGCACTGGTCGCGATTCTTCTGGGAGAGCCCGAAGCGGAAACATTTGCCCTGGCGATCGCCGGCGATCCAAAAAGACTCATCAGTGCCTTCACAGCCATCGAGACCGGGATCGTCATTGAGACAAAGAAGGGCGAGTCCGGTGGGCGTGAGTTGGACCTTTTGCTTCACCAGGCAAGAATTGTAATCGTGCCCGTGACCGCCGAGCAATTCGAAATTGCACGGTCTGCCTGGAGAAAGTACGGCAGGGGACGACACCCCGCAGGACTCAATATCGGCGACTGCTGCTCCTATGCTCTTGCAAAATGTGCCGGCGAACCGCTTCTTTTCGAAGGCAACGATTTCCCTCAAACGGACATCAAGGCGGCATACTCGATCTCTTGACCGGTCAAATTTATGTTTAAGCATGTCTATCCTCTGGACATTGAGAAATAGAACACGCGGAAAAACGCAGCCTTCCGGATCATATGTTAAAGATCACACTCGCATAATTTTCGGTGGAAAGGATCAGGCACTTCGGCCAATAATGGTTCAGGTGCAGGACGCTCCTGCCTTTGGCATAATTACAAATTGGGATTTCCGCTTACGTTTTGCAATCCAAACCGGTGTTTCGCTGCCATTCTCACGCATGCTGCGACACCCGCTCCTCAAGATCATCAATAGATAACCGCTTGACATAATTGTAATCTTTGAGCCTGGCCCTACGCAACAAACACGTAAAGAAAACTTAAAGAGCGCTGGCATGCTCCTTGCCCAGTCAACACATTAAGTAAGTAATTTAGAATTGCACAACTCACAAAAGGCAAACCGCGCGAAAGCGCGGGACGCAAAGTTACTGGCCTAAGTCTCGGAGAGATCCGGGATACGGTCGCAGGACCGCTGAGCAGATGCAGCACCTCCCGAGGGGGCTGGTTTGCCGGCTAGACCCGAGGGAGAAAAATGTACCGGTTCCAGTTTACCAGATGCTTCGTTGTCTTCTGCGCTCTGGCCTCATTACTGCTTTCAGCGCCGGCAAGTTCAACGGCGGCTCCATCCGAAATTTCACTTTTGAAACCGGCTTCAACGTATGCTGCCGCTCCCGCCGTCCAAAAACCTGTCAACACCTCCCTTGTTTCACGCATGCGCACGGTCGTTATCAACCCGGATATCCTGAACATTCAGACCAGTGACGCCATTCAGATGAACCTGTTCGAAGACGCCCGGTATCGTGCAACCAGGGTCCGCTCGCAGCAGGGTGCCGGGGGCTCCCTGTTATGGACGGGCACGATCTCCGGAGCCGAAAACGGACACGTGGTTATCGTGGCAAAAGATCAGCAGGTCTGCGCATCGATCGTTCTCGCCTCGGCGATGTACCAGATCCGCCCGGTTGGACAGGGACTGCACATGGTACGCCAGATCAGGAAGGAAGCCCTGACCCGCATCGAGAGTGCTCCGTCCGAAGTGACTCCAGGTGAGGCCAGGGTAATCCAGCTCGTGAACCAGGAAAGAGTGATAGAGGGGCTTCCGCCTCTTCATTACAGCGACAGGCTCTACGACTCGGCGCGCAATCATTCGCTCGACATGGCTGCGGCCCATTACTGCAGCCACGACAGCCGTAATGGACGAAAGTTTTTCGAGCGGATCTTCGCATCGGGGTATCCGATTTCAAGATGCGGCGAAAACATAGCGCACGGGTTCTCCTCGCCGGAGGAAGTCTTCGAAGGCTGGATGAACAGCCCGGGCCACCGGGTGAATATCATGAGTGCCGAATTCACCGAGATCGGCGTCGGGTATGCTTGCGATGACAGCACCCGCCGCGAATACTGGACGCAGGACTTCGGGGCGGGAAGGAAGCCGGATGCCGGTCAGGGCATGATACTGGCCGGGGGGTCGTCGGATAAGGTCCTTAGGGGTTTTGGGAGTGACAGCAGCAATCATTAGTATGGGATGTGAAACGGCATAGCCGATTTCATTATGTCGTGAGATTTGTATTCATAACCGATTAAAGACCCTGGTTCGCGGCCCCCGGACTCAACACTTCCGGGGCAAACTTCGCCGCAATGACGGGGTTTTGTGTTTTTCTGTTCGCTGTAATGGCAGGAGCCTGAATGGCAGGTTCGGAATCCGAAGATGCACAGGAAGTCAAGTTAGCTCTCCTCTCAGCAGGGAGTCGCTGAATGTCGAATGCGGGCAGGGATAATGCACTGCGACATTATTCAGCATGGACTAGTGCCAGTACCTGTGTATGATAGACGGATTCTTCTTCGTGCACCTGATGCCCTTAACATTCGGCGGTAAACTTTTTATCGGGAGAGGCTTTCCCATTGAATCATTCATTTTCTTCAAAAGTCTGTTTCTTTGTGGCATTGTTCTTCGCGTCAATCCACTTGGCCGGGTGCGCCAGCCTCGGGACTAAGGGTCTTCTCCCGGAAGTAACGATGCGCCAGCCTCCGAGTGTCAATGTTGGCAGTCAAATCGTCCTGCTCGACAAACGGCCGAAGCTTGTGACAAGCCTCTTTGCTTCCGGCGGCAGGGTGCACGTATTTGTAATCGACAAGGAAAATTTACTCCACCATGTCGCAATCGCCGGTGATCAGATATTGGTGCGGGAAATCCTCGGACCGATTAATACCGACGCCGTGGAACAACTTGATGCGGTTGAACAGCCCATTGGCAAGATCCGCGTCCTGGCGGGCGACAAACAGTATGTACAAGATGCCTCCGATTCGCAGTGGCGGAAAATCGAAGGAAACCGCTGTGGCTGTTTCCTCCCTGCAGGCGATCATCTCTATTGCGCCTTCGTGACCAAAGGGGACGAAATCGGAGCGCCACACAGAACAGATACGACTGCGGGAATTTTCTTCGTGCTGCCTATAGTCTATTGGTCTAAAGTCCAGGTATCGAAGCTGGTCGTGGCAGAGGAATCCAGTATTGGATGGAACATTCGCGCAGTACTGGACCCTGAAACTTCGCTCGACGCCGACCGCGATTTCCTGGCAGGAATAGATAAACAGGGCACCCTACGATTTCTGTACTCAACGTCACGAGGCGGCGGCGTTTTTGTTGTTGCCGCCGGACCAGGCGGGGTTGGAGGATCTTATGTTTCTCCCGCCTCTGAACTTCGTTATGCTCAGGTATCTCAAGACTTTCTCCAACCGCGACCAATTGACAATCAGGAAACAACATCGGGTAAATCATCATCCTCCTGGGAAGCGATAACAGGCATTTCTTTGTCCGGCACCCCATCTTTCATGTCTGTCGAACAAAGCAAACAGAGGGATCAGATAATCAGGGAGGCACTGAGACCGCTGAACGGGCATTTTGAAGTCAACAAGACATCGGGAGAGATAGACGGTCTTATGACGGTCAGAAGCGCGACTCTGAAAAAAGGCGAAAGAGAATTTAAGTTTTCGAAAGGTTTTGATCAGGCGTGTGTCGAGGTTGGCATCGGCCACGGGGGCTGGGACCGGAACTTTAGCGTGGTGACCGCTGCGGATTTGCCCGATGCAGGTCGTCAATGGTACCATCTCGCCATTAGGAGCGACTTAAAGGGTGGCCTTCACGCGCTTATGCGAGGATATGTATTTAGTCCATGGCGATTGGCGGCCTCTCACGATGCCGCTGTGTATTACCTCATGAAACATGGCACCGATTGGTCGGCTCCCTTGCCTCTGGGAACCTCAAACTTGGGTTTGGGCGGGGCCGGCCTGGCGGTAAACGAGGATGGTTTTGTCTTCGCAACGTGGGTAAGCAAGGATGGCACGGTTGTCGGGCGATTGATTACGCCGCATCTTCAAGCTCTCCAATAGATCTAATTAGGACGCGGGGGAAAAAGCAGCCCTCGCGGATCATCCGTATTGATTTGCCAGGACGCTGTAATAACGATACAATTTAAAAGTATTTGGAGCAGGTGACCCGCGGCTGTCCAAACCTTCTCCCTGCTTGAATTTAGCGGCACAGGGAGTGGAAGCGGTTTTGCCAACAACAGGGGAATCCGATGAACTACACCAAACACCTCTGTTCCCTCAGCGCAAATTCCGGATCATGCGAATTGGAAGATTTCCTCGAAGCTTCCCACGATGGGCTTTTCATAACCGACGGACTTGGCAACATCCTGATCGTAAACACTGCATGGGAACGTATTTGCGGGATATCGCGCGATTTCGTCGTCGGCAGGAACGCCCAGGACCTGGTTAACAATAAATATTATACGGAATCTTCGGTGATGGCCGCCATCAGGGCGAGGGAAAAGACTTCAATAATGCTGGAGATGACCAGGGGGGATAAGATAGGTCAGAAGATCCTCGCTACCGCCATACCGATCTGGAGTGAGGACGGGGAAATCAAGAGGGTTGTAGCAAATATCAGGGACATAACGGAAATACTCTACCTCAAGGAACTGCTCGAAAAAACGCAGCAGTTAAACGAGATCTACGTGGCGGAGCTTGAGAAGATGCGCCAGCAGCTCGTCACAACGAACTGCGACTTCATAGCCCGAAGCCCCGCAACGAACAGGGTGCTGGAGATGGCCGCCCAGGTCGCCAA
>JBEKXG010000339.1:0-5884 GCA_049512295.1 Syntrophobacteraceae bacterium | reverse complement strand
TTGAGCCGGGCTATCTGGTCGATCAGCGTATTCGCCTGATTAACTGTGTCCTGGATCTGGCCGGGAATTTGGGTGGCAATTTGGTTAAGTTGATTGTATGTGGAGTTCACGGCGTTGGCCAGGTTCTCTGCCGCCGAGTAGACCCCCGTCTGACCGGAGAGATTCGTCGGGGCTTGGGCCAGAGTGTTCCACGAATCAAAAAAACTCCCCAGGGCGCTGGAAATTCCAGTGTCGCCGGAATCCGAACAGGCGGCCTGAATAGATGTCAGTTCAGAAGAAAGGCTTGTGTACTGCGAATCCTCGGCCGTGGCGTTCATGAGCTGCTGTTCGAGAAAGCTATCCCGCGCCTGTGTAATCTGGCTTATGGTTGCTCCGGTTCCCATCCAGCCGGAGGTGGTCAGAATCGCCGGATTGTCCGTCTGCACTGCGGTCTCGACCGAATACCCCGTGGTGCTGGCATTGGAGATGTTGTTAGAAGCCGTTTGTATCTGCGTCTGCGTATTCAGCAGGGTCTGCCTTGCAGTATTGAGCGTGAGGGTAAGTCCGCCCATCTCTTAAATCTCCCGTTCGAATGTAAGTCCCCTCAGAGAGCCCGCCGGGCTCCTGCCCGCTTTACCGGCCGGCCCGTAGCTCGGGGGCAGGAAAATCGAAAGAAGGTCCTGCCAGTAGGAAAGAGTCTTTTCGATAAAAGCACCGTTGGAGGCGTTTAATGTACTGATCTCGCCGAGCAGGAGCTTAAAAGAGTCCGAGGCCGTGAAAGGGCCTGCCCCTGCTTCTTTGGCTGCTTCGAGTTTCCACTCCATTTCGCTGACCAGAAATTCTTTCCTGGGAACAAGCCGCAGGAGTTCGGCGCCCGCAAACCGTCTGAGGATTTCAGCTTCCTCCCGGAGCACCTCGTGCAGTTCGAGAGCAGTCACGAGGCATTCCGATTGAAAAGGACTGTCCCGATCCGGCAATACGCCGGGGTGCGAAAGGCTTTCAAACTCTAACGGACTGGATCCCATGTCGTTGCTCCCGGATTGGATAACGTGCAGGTCCGCGGAAAACCCAGTATTCATCAATCGGCAGAATTCTTCATTTTGTTTAGAGAAAGATTTTTTCTCTAAAATTTCTTGGAATAAAATACATCTTCATGCGCTGAAAAAACCTGCAACCTCGCACACAAATACGTGCATCAGTGCGAGGAAACATCGCCTGCAACCTGCGGCGGCGTTACTGTTCAGCCGGACCCCGGTTTTTTATCAGGCGGCGCAGAAACGGCGGTTTGCGCCCCGTCCGGAATGACCTTCGTATCCGGGACAGCCGGCGCCTTAACAAGATGCTCAAGCTTTGAGTAGAGCATATCTCCGATCCCGAGCGCGGAATTGCGGCCGATTTCTTTGGACACTTGCCCGGCCAGCATGTCTTCGTAGATTTCCCTTGCGTTTCCGGGCTCTTCCCCCCGTATAAGACCATCGCGCATGGTCTTCATCATGTAGGAAATCATCACCGATTCGAATTCCCGGCAGTTTTCTCGAAGCCGTTTCTTCTGGATTTCAAGTTCGCGGGAACAATCCGCCTGCTGAACCGGTTTAACATTGGCTTCCACAAGAACCCTTTCGTTTGAAAACGAATTGAGCAATTGGGGAATCGAGGAAGTAATTGCTGAATTCCTCAATCCCTTAAGTTCCTATATTAGTTCCAGTTCCGCATCCATAGCTCCGGCAGCTTTTATGGATTGAAGAATGTTTATGAGATCGCGGGGCGTTGCTCCAATGGCATTGAGCCCCTCTATGACCTGCCCTATCGTCACCCCGCCGCCGACAACTGCAAGGTGACCTTTCCCTTCCTGGACCTGGATGCTGGTCTGAGGCACAACCTGAGTGGTGCCCCGGCTGAAAGGAAGCGGCTGGGAGACGGTGGGTTTTTCAGTTATCTGGACCGTGAGGCTCCCATGAGCGACGGCAACCGGAGCTATTCGGACATGTTCACCGATGACTATGGTCCCGGTTCTTTCGTTTAGGACGACTTTTGCAACCGTTTCGGCCTTCACTTCAAGATTTTCTATCTGTGTGATCAGGGCTACCATTTCACTGCGCTGGGCGGACGGCACTTCCAGTCTGACCGTTCCGGCATCGACCGCATGGGCGCTGATATCCGGGAGAGCTTTGCATATGGCGGACGCTGTCTTAGATGCGGTTGTGAAGTCGGGGGTCTTCAGAACGAGGTCCAGCCCAGGCCTCTCGTCGTACTGAACCGGGACCTCTTTTTCCACCAACGCGCCGCCGCTTATGAATCCAACGGTCGGATGATTCTTCTGAACGCTGCTTCCGGAGGCCCCCGATGCCGAGAAGCCACCGGTCGAAACCGGTCCCTGGGCGACCGCGTAAACTTTTCCGTCCGGACCCTTGAGGGGCGTCATGAGCAGAGTGCCTCCCTCGATACTTTTGGCGTCTCCTATCGACGAGGCCTGGACATCTACTCTCGACCCGGTCCTTGAAAAGGGAGGCAGCTTGGCCGTGACCATAACCGCCGCTACGTTCATGGTTTTCGCCTGGGTCGGATCGAAGTTGATGCCCATATTTTCGAGCAGGTTGGCCAGGGTATTTATGGTGAATAGCGTGTTGGTACTGTCGCCGGTGTTCTTAAGACCACCGACAAGCCCGTATCCTATAAGCGCATTCGTGCGGGCGCCCAAAAAATAGGCCAGGTCCTTTATTCTGGCCGAGTTGGCGGTCCCGGCCGAAAGCAGGAAGGCCAACACCATACCGATGCACGCTGTAGAGAAACAGCCCTTCTTTTTCATGCGCCCCCGCTGTGTCTAGAAAGGTGAAAGGAAGTCAAACAACTGACCCAGCCATCCCGGTTTCTGATACTTAGCGACCGGGCCTTTTCCCAGCAGGTAGATTTTGGCTTCCGCCACGTTTTGTGAAAGCACGGTATTATTGCGGCTGATGTCGACAGGACGGACCACCCCTTCCAGAACGATCTGCTGCAGTTCATCATTTACCTTTGTCCAGCGCGAACCTCGTATTAGAAGGTTCCCATTCGGCAAAACATCGATGACTGTTGCCGTCATGGACGCCATCATGGAATCGGTCTGGCTGGTCGTGCCATTTCCGTTAAAGGTGTTGCTGAATGCGCCGTTATAGGGGCCGAAGGCGACCGCTCCCTTGGGGGTGGCGACCCCCGATCCAACGCCGACCCCCCCGAAAGTGAAGTTGCCTGTGAAGTTCTGGGCCCTCTGGGCTGCAGTCGCCGATGCCTTGGAAGCTGAAGAGATCTCACTGACTGTTATAGTGATTACGTCTCCTATCTTTGCAGCTCTCACGTCGGCGAAAAGCGATCCGCTGCCGGGCGCCCAGATAGAACCGGCCGGCGCCAGGGATGCGGGCTGCGGTCCGGGCTCCGGCATGGGAAGAGGTCTTGAGCTCGAGACCTTCATCGGAGGATTAAATGAAGCGGCCGGGTCTTTGTCCGATTTCATCCCGGCGCAGCCCGAAAGAATCAGGCCCAGCAGGGCGGCTGAAATGAAGATGCTTGCGGCGGCGTTTCCATCGGCTCTGAGATTTGTATTATTTCGCATCTTTTCTTTGCTCCGTCACTTCATACAAGACCAGGTGGCTTTGCCTCTAGCGGGCAGCACTTACAGTCCGAGCGTCCACAACTTTGCAGTAAATCCTCTTTTGCGATGTGACATTGGTTACGGACAGCATATCCCCGACCCCTCCATCGGCGTTGACCTGCCCTTTTGCGGTTACCGAGAGTCCCGGCTGATCGTAGACTATCTTCACCATATCGCCTCTTTTGAGTACCAAAGGCTTGTCCAGGTCTTTTAGTTCCAATGGCTGATGCACCCCGACGTTGCGCAGCACGCGCCGGTTCTCAACCTGGTCGGGGCGGGTCGCTAACCGGTCGGCAACATCGGTAAGGTTTATCTTCTGCACTTCCAGGTCGGCCTCGGAAATCATTTGGTTCTGCTTCAGGGGGTGGGAGGCCAGATATGCGTTCCCAAAAACCTCGACCTTGGCGACTATGCTCAAAGTCCGCACCTTCTCTGCGTCCACATAGAAATCGATGGTCGCAATCACGTTTCCAATGAAGCGCTCCTTTGGGGAAACCGTAACCTCGTAGGTCATTTTCCCGGTCGGAATGACGGGAAGGCCGGAGAAGTGAACTCTTTGCACGTTTATTTGCTCATGCCTCCAGGGCGAGTTTTCAAGAACGAACTTTTTGAAAATCTCTTCGACCTGATCCTGGGTAATCTGGATCGATTCCCGCCTGACGACGATCCTATCGGGAATATCGAACTTTACCTCCGAAGAATTGATCCCATAGGAATCGAGCAGTCTGATCAGGTACGTCCTGAGCTGGCCGGGGTCGATAAACTTTTCCGATCCGGCTTGCGGAGCATCCCCGATATTGAGTGTGCCCATAATCGATTTCCACTCGGCGGGGAGCGTTTCCGGATCGCAGATATCGACGAGGGAGACATCTTTCTGATTGACCGTTACGTTTCTTAGAACCCGAACCTCGCCAATCGGCTCAGGGGCGCTCCAGCCCGAGACCGCACAGCAGATTATCACCACAAAGGCACAGAGAACACGGAGCGCAGAAAAGATCATAGAATCCTCCGATTACCATCACTTTATGACGTTATTTGCCAGTTGCAGCATTTCGTCAGCGGATTTGATAACCTTGGAATTTGCTTCATAAGCGCGCTGACTCAGGATCATGTTCACCATTTCATTTACTACGTTGGTGTTGGAGGCCTCCAAAAAGCCCTGGAGAATCGTTCCCATCCCCTCCGGCCCGCCGGGCGGAGTATCTATTTCCGTACCTGAAGAATCGGTCGGAATGAAATAGTTTTGCCCTATGGACTGAAGTCCGGCCGGATTTTGGAAGTTGTAAAGGTGCATTTGTGTGCTCAGCACCACCTTCCCGGTAGCGTCTGTGGCCGTGAAAAGACCGGAAGGATCGACATGCAGCGTAACGGCTGTTTGCGGGATGGTGATTTGAGGCTGCAGCAAATATCCGGATGCGTCGACAACGTTGCCGTTCTGGTCGGTCTTGAAGCTGCCGGCGCGGGTGTAAACATCCTGAGTGCCGCGAAGGAACTTGAAAAATCCGTTACCCTCGATTGCCATGTCCAGCTTGTTGTCTGTCTCGGTAAAATTCCCCTGCTGAAAAAGCTTTTCGACTGACACCGTCTTGGTTCCCATACCGATCTGAATGCCTGTGGGGATCTTTGAGGTTGAGCTGGAGTCGGATCCCGGCGCAACGATGGTCTGGTACATGATGTCCTCGAAATTTCCTCGGCTGCTCTTGAAGCCGGTTGTATTCGCGTTCGATAAATTGTTGGCGATCACGTCCATGTTGGTCTGCTGGGCAGACATTCCCGTAGCTGCCGTCCAAAGGCTTCTCATGCTCATATTGCGCTCCTCCGGGCCGCTACCGGCCCTCGATCAAGCTAAACAAACTCAAAGGACCTTACCCAGCCGTCTTTGAAATGAGCTGAGAGTCCAGGTTCCCGCTGCTTTGAATTGTCTTCTGATAGGTTTCGTAGTTCCTCATCGTTTGGACCATTCTGGCCATTTCCTCGACCGGATTGAAATTGGCACTTTCCAGCGCCCCCTGGCGAACGACGCATTTTGTGGCTTTTTCCGGTTGTGCCCCTGCTGTCTGAGGTTCGAAATACCCGTTTTGTGTTTTCTGCAGACTAACGTTTGACGGGAACTGGACAATACTGAGTTGATCCACCACGTTGTTTCCGTCAAAAACCTGACCATCTTCGGTGATTCGTAAGTTTGCCGTGTTCGCTACGGTGATGGGTGCGCTTTTCCCGAGGACCGGCCAGCCGTCCTGGGTAACCAGTTGCTTTGTGCTGTTTACCGTCAAATTTCCG
>JBEKXG010000338.1:0-5909 GCA_049512295.1 Syntrophobacteraceae bacterium | reverse complement strand
ATCGTGTAATCCGACAGATATTCGCTGCCGCTCCGTCTCCTGGGCATTAATCAACTGCGAGGCCAGGATTCCCAACTGCTTTTCTGATTCCAATAAGGCCTCCTCGCTGATTTTCCTCCTCGTTATGTCTCTTGCGATCAATAGAGTGACGGGCTTGCCTGAAACATCCCCGGGATAGACGCTGATTTCCACAATTAGATTACCTCCACCCTTCCTCTCCATCTCTGCTTCGAAAACGTTATGCTTTTCTTCGGTAAGTGTTTCCGTCAAGCAGGGAATTTCAGGTGGTATCTTTGAAGTTATAAGATCTGAAAACGATAATTGCAATAGTTCCTCTTTTTGGTATCCTAGCATTACAGATGCGTACCGATTTACTTCACTAATTTTATATTGATTTGTTCGTATATCGCAACATTCTATAATAAATATTGCATCATTTATGCTGGTGAATAGTTTAGAATAACGTGTGTCTATCCATCTTATTTTATCTACGTATATTGACACAATTATTCCGAAAGCTGTCAATAGTACGAGTACTAAAATACGAGCATAAAAATCGTATACTGGCTCATCGATAAATAACGATTCAATAAAAGTCTTAGCATAGGGTTTATAGTATAAATCCAGCACGGCATCAAGAAGCCAGAACAATAGACCTACAAACAGAGACAAGCCAATTATCTTGTGCCTAAAGTTGAGGCGCATGACGCTTTCCACTATTGTTAAATGTGCGTTGTCCCGATTTTCTATCTCCTTAATACACCGATAATCAAACGCAATAGGGCCACCTTACGAAATGCTTCACTGGAGGCCTCGATCAGTTAGCCTGCAGAAAAGTCGTCAGGCTCGCGTCGTCTTCCACGTTCAAGACTTTCGTGTTCCGGTCGATCCTTCGCATTAGCCCGCGCAGCACCTTTTTAGGGCCTACCTCGACGAAATGACTGAATCCGGCCCCTATCAGCCGCTCCATGGACTGCCGCCACAGAACCGGGTTGCATATCTGGCGGTTGAGTTTGCCGGGGACTTGCGAACCGCTTTTGAGGAATTCCGCATCGACATTGTTTACGACCGGGATCTGCGGGTCTTTGAAAACGCATTCCCCGAGCACCGGCTCGAACCGTTCGCGCGCATATTCCATACACCTGCTGTGCCACGGCCCGCTGACATTCAGCCTCATGCACTTTTTGGCGCCCGCTTTCTCGCACATCACCGCCGCGCTGTTTACCTCGACTTCAGGCCCCGTGATTATGACCTGCTCCGCGCAGTTTATGTTCGCCACCTCCGCTCCGGCCAACGAGCAAATTTCGCGGATCTTTTCCTCTTCGAGGTCCATTATCGCGGCCATGCCGCCCGGCTCGAGAATGGCCGCCTCCTGCATGAACTTGCCCCTGTGCAGGACCAGTTTGAGCGTATCTTCCAGGTTCACCGCTCCCGCCGCGTACAGCGCGCTGTACTCTCCCAGGCTGTGCCCGGCGGCGGCGGCCGGATAGATCTCATGCAGCCGCAGAACCGTCAGGCACGCAAGGTTTACCACGGTTACCGCAGGCTGGACGTTCTCAGTCAACACGAGCACTTCATCGGGGCCTTCAAAGCACAGTTTCCTTATATCCATTTTCAGGATATCGTTTGCGTTCTCGAACAGTTCCCGGATTTCGCTGTAGTTGTCGTGGAATTCACGCCCCATTCCAACGTATTGCGATCCCTGCCCCGGAAAAAGGTACACCCAGTTCTTCATTCAAAGTCCTTTCGATTTATATTGGAAGGATCAGACAAACAGTATAGGGAGGCTTCCCACTAACGCTTCTATAAATCTCTTTAGTGGAAGTCAAGAGCGGAATTTGAGCCGGGCCGGCTCTTCAGACGGAAAGCCTTGCGGAGCGTAGAGATCGAGTTTTGATACGGGCGTTCCGGCATCTCAGGCGCAGTAGCATTCCGTTGCACACTCGGACTGAGAAACGCTCCCGGTTTCACTGATTTGCCCCACCTCGACTTCAAAGGCAAGGTCCCTGCCCGCCAGAGGATGATTGATCAGGGGATGGGCATGCTTTGAGTGCGCTGAGAGCGTCTATTTGCGTTCTGGGACTTTTAGTATCGCTCTAGCACTTCCATGAAACCGGCTGCCGCTGGAGGCGCTTCAACTTTGCCGGTCAAAATTTCGTCCGCAGTAACCGCTCTTCCGTAAAAAGCGACATTCTCATCGGCATCGACCGACAGGACCGTGCCTTCGAGGGCGACCCCGCCGAAAAGCCCCCTGCTCCTGGAATAGGCATATATCTCCGCCTTCAACTCAATGTCCGTAGACGCTTCAGCATGGCGGCCAACCGGTCCGGCGGCCACAGCGGCATCGGCGCCCAGTGTGAATTTGCCGGTTCTGAAAGCCTGGATGCTCCTGTCGGTTTTGAACACGAGAACTATGTCGGTGGATTCCGCCCCGAGCTGCAGCCCGACACTGGTGCCCCCCATAGTTATGAATACGGGAGCACTCCATTTGCCACCGAAATTGGCAGCGAGAACACCTTTTCCATATCTGGCCCCGACTATGAAACTGCCCTTGATCAAATCCGGAATAATAGCTATCCCATGGGCGTTGCGGAACAACTGCGGCGGAATCTCCGTCTCTGGAATGCCCTGTATTTCCTGGAGAACGGCGCCTGCTGCGCTGAGTTTGGAGGCGTCGGCCCACGAAATGTTCGGCTGGACGGCAAAGAATGCGGCCATTAATAGAGCGATTGCGCAAAGACCGATTTTCTTCATTGAACCCCCTCCTTAGCCTTGGAAGTAATATGAATTATTTCGGCGCATCTTTCGGGCATTTAAGTTCCCCATCGCGAGGCAATCGGAGAGGCCTCACCACGAGGATTGCCCTCGTATAGGCTTCCACCTTCACTCTGTCATCCATTCTCATTCCAGCTACCCAGCATATTTTTTCACTGTCGCATAGAAGCGGGGTCTTTTGCCGCTCCTCCTTCGGGACCATGCAATCGGTGAAGAAATCCTGGAGCTTTTTCGAACCGGTCATGCCCAGAGGGCGAAATCGGTCTCCGGGTCTGCGGAACCGCAACTCCAGCGGCCACTTCAGTTTGTCCGCGTCCATGTGGACGCACCCTGTCGCAAAATCCGGTTCACAACAGGTTTTAGCATCATCGCGGAAGCCGATCTCAAAGCCGAATTCACCGAAATGATAAATTCCCGGCCCGGGGACGGGCAGCACCTCATCGGGAGGATCTTTTGACGCAGCGCTTCTCATAGGCCTGACGATGAGCTTTCCACCATGCCGCACGGCTTCTATCCCGCCGGGCAACCGGACCGATTTTCCCGTTTTGCCTGAAAAAACAAGCTCAACCACAGGTTCCAGGTGCGCCAGGCCGACCCCTGAAAGATTGCCCCTGACCCTCTCGATGGCGAAGCGCAATATCCGCCGCACAAGAGCCGGGTGAAGCTGTTTCAGCCGTGCCAAATCGAGCGAACACCGGCCTTCAGACAGCTCAAGACAAATATCTCCCCAGCGGGTTCTAATTTCCGATGCCCACCAGGACTCCTCTTCTCGCGCCAGATCGGCGCAGCGTGCGATGGTTTCCACGATTTGCGGGTGAAAGGCCTCTCGCAGGAGCGGAAAAATCTTCAGGCGAAGAAAATTTCTCTGGCAAAAGGGATCAAAATTCGTGGAGTCATTCCTGAACTCGATTCCGAAATCCCGCAGATATTCCAGAACCGAGTCACGGGTGGCAAAAAGGAGTGGACGGATAATACCGTCCGCAGTCGCCGGCGACATCGCCCGAATACCGGCAGGACCGGTCCCCCTGAGAATTCGCAGAATCACTTCTTCGGCCTGATCGTTTGCGGTATGTCCCAGGGCGATTTTCCGGGCGTTGAACTCGGCGGCGATATTCATGAAAAAAGAATGCCGGCAGTCCCTGGCGGCCATTTCGACCGATATTTTCCGGCTTCGCGCTAAAGCGCGCACATCCGCCGTCCCGCAACGGAACTCAAACCCGGCGGAACGCGCCAGAGCGCGGACGAACTCCCTGTCCGCGCCGGATTCATCTCCACGGAGCCGGTGGTCGAAATGAACGACGGTTATCCGCTCTATTCCAAGGGTATCTTTCAGGTTGGCCAATGTCGCCAGGAGGGCGACTGAATCCGGACCGCCGGAGACCGCTGCCAGAACGTGATCCCCGCCCGATATGAGGCTGTTTTTTCTTATATACTCGGCTGTCAGTGCCGGAAGGGATTTGAGATTTCTGCTCATGTCTCAAAATCAGCATGGGGGGAGGCCGGCCCACTGCCGGGGCTCTCGGCGGATCTGCTCTCCTTGGGTAGCTCGGGCAGTAGCCGATTGGCTTGCTTGAATTTCTTGCCATTCACGAGCAGCTTTCCCGAGCTGTTGAGGACCGTACTGTCTTCGAGAATTACAAGCCCGAACCTTTCAGCTATCTGCGCCTTGTACTGATACTCCATCGCCGATTTGCGTAGTCTGTAGTTGAGCACGATCAGGACAAGGGCGAAAATAGAGGCAAGCAGCAGGATGACACTCAGTGAAGTCAGTAGAATTCTTATCGAGCTTTCGCCTATGCTGCCGATGAGCTTAACAATGACGTCCAGCTTATAGAAAAACGCTACTGTAAGGCCAAGCAGCAACAAGAGCGCCAGAAACGGGAGCTTCCGGACCCAGGCGACCACCCGGCTCAACTGTTGGATTCTGCCGGCTCCAGCGTTTTCAACAGTTTCGGCATCCCGCTCGTCCGGTCCGGTTTGCTCCGGTGCTGCGAAATACCTGTTGAAACCGGCGACGACGGTCCCCAAAAGGAAAGTGATCGCGACGGGGGCGAGGAAAGCGACAAGAAAGTATAGCCGCCATGGGAAGACGGGCTCGCCTTCCCGCCCGCTGTCACCTATCTGGTAGAGCCAGCAGGTAAGGAGAATGCCCAGTTCGACCCATACGAGAAAATAGAGGTACTTCCGGAAGATGTCCTTTCGCTCCATGTCATCGAACAGGGCGGCTATTCCCGGCAGGCCTTTCGGCTTTTCGCTTGCAGCGTCCATTGCATTCCTGGTTGTTGCTCAGAAGTTATTGATATACATTTCGAAACAGGATAACAAATGGCGCAAACCCGGTCAACCGCGTTCTGGTCAACCGCGTTCCGGCCAACCGCCGCTGGCCCTGTGCGGGACGGAAAATTTCCGGAAAACACCACGCCCTGCGAGGTGTCTCATCGGATGTTTCCGGATGGACGCCGACCAGAGCTGCATAAAAGGAGAAAAGATGGTCGAGAAACCGATTTTCGAGACAAATTTTCCGGGGTTGAATCTCATCTCACGAGGGAAGGTAAGAGACATCTACGATCTGGGCGATTCCCTGCTCATCGTGGCTACGGACCGGATTTCAGCTTTTGATGTGGTTATGCCCGACCCTATTCCCGATAAGGGCAGAATCCTGACTCAACTTTCGCAATTCTGGCTGCACTACCTAAACGACGTCATCGACAATCACCTGATAAGCACCGATTCAGGCCTGTTCCCAAAAGTCTGCGCGCCTTATTCCTCTCAACTCGAGGGGCGGGCGATGTGGGTGAAAAAGGCTAAAGTGCTGCCGGTGGAGTGCATCGTCAGGGGTTATCTGGCGGGGTCCGGCTGGGAAGACTATCAAAGGAGCGGCCAGGTGTGCGGAATACCTCTCCCCCGTGGGCTTATGGAAGCGCAAAAACTGCCCGCACCGGTCTTTACTCCTTCGACCAAGGCGCAACAAGGCGACCATGACGAAAATATTTCTTTTGAGCAGATGGCGGCAGCCATCGGGCCGCAACTCGCCGGCGACGTAAGAGAGGCAGCGCTTGCGCTTTACTTGAAAGCCTCCGGATATGCCCTGGAACGTGGAATAATTCTTGCCGATACGAAATTCGAGTTCGGAA
>JBEKXG010000337.1:0-5914 GCA_049512295.1 Syntrophobacteraceae bacterium | reverse complement strand
AAGCGCTTGATCGAATCGATTGCCACCGGCTCGTCAAGCTCGCCTCGCATGCAGGCGGATTCGCAGGGATGGTGGCAGACGCGGCCGCAGATGGCAGGCAGGGGGTTTTCTTCCTTGATGAGCTTCAAGGCCTCCTGGTATTTGCCTTGGGCGGTCAGCGCCACATAGCCCTGCACCGAAATGTGCGCCGGGCAGGTCGCCTTGCATGCGGAGATGCCGCGCTTTTCGATCGCAAACGCTCCGGGTACTGCCTGGGCGTACCTGCGGAATGCCGCCCGGCGCGTGTTGAGTTCCATATCGTACTCATTTTTGCGCTCGACGGGACACACCTTGGCGCATTCGCCGCAGCCGGTGCATTTTGAAATGTCGACGAAACGGGGCTTTTGATGGACCTTTACAGTGAAATTTCCCGACTCACCGGTAACCTGCTGAACTTCCGAGAGGGGCAGAAGCTCAATGTTGAGATGCCGGCCGACCTCGACCAGCTTGGGGGAGATAATTCACATTGCGCATTCGTTGGTGGGGAAGGTCTTGTCCAGTTGGGACATGCCGCCGCCGATTGCCGGACCTTTTTCGACCAGGTGTACGAAATATCCTGAATTGGCCAGGTCCAGCGCGGCCTGCATGCCGGCTATGCCGCCGCCGACAACCAGGACCGAACCGACCGTACCCTTGTCAGACGCTTTGCCTGTCATACTTCCTCCTGATGGAAATTTAGGGAGGCTGAAAATCGAATTGGTGGAACCCGTTTGGAATCGAAATACCGTCCAGACGGCCTGAGTACATGTGCAAAAAAAGCTGATTCATAACCCTGATACGAATATTCGACAGGAAGGACCGAGCAGGAAGAGAACGAGGGTTTGGAGATCGGTGGTCATGATCACATTAAATCGATACGGAAGGCAAGCAAAATATCCAGGACGACGAATTTGCCTGGTCCACCCCCCGAAGCTTCCAGGATTTACGATTTCAACGAGTTTGCGTCCGGGTTTTTTGACCCGGGGTGCGCCGGGAGCGATGGAGGATATTGCAGGCAAGACATCCCATGAGGAGGCCGGCCCGATTGGCCGTTTCAATCTCCACAGCGGTTTTCCTTGACGAAAGGTCAATTTAGGGGCATAAAATCATTTGTGAATTAAATCGCGAGTGTTCTAATTGTCAGCATGCTCCCCGGGAACTGCGATAGGAAATTGAGGGGTGTCTTGATATAATACGGTAGGCTGTAACGTCTGAATCTCATGCATTGGCATCGGTTCAGAATCCACAAGCCGAACAAACGAATGTGCGGATCTCGAAGCGCCTGATCGGCCGCGCTATGCGGTTGCATTTATGTTCCGGTCTGGAAATGGTGCGGTTGCCTGGCTTGACCCGTCGCATGGAGCCGGTTTTTTAGGTTGTGCAGGTGATATCTCATGGCGCCGCGAGCGCTGGCTGGCCAAATCTATTTGTCAAAAAGGAAATTGACAATGTACAAGATTATTGAAAAAGAAGTTCTGAGTGATGTCACGAAGCTGATGGTGGTGGAAGCGCCGCAGATCGCTCGGAAAGCCAAGGCAGGGCAGTTCATTATCGTGCTCATGCACGATCGTGGCGAACGTATCCCTCTCACCATTGCCGACTATGACAGGGAGGCAGGCACACTCACCCTGATCTTCCAGGAAGTGGGCAAATCGACAATGCAAATGGGAACGATGCAGGTGGGGGATTCGTTCAAAACTATTGTCGGCCCGCTCGGTCACCCGACTGAGATCGAGAATTTCGGCAAGGTGATCTGTGTTGGCGGTGGCGTGGGGATCGCTCCTGTCTACCCGATTGCGCGGGAACTCAAGGAAGCCGGAAATTACGTTATCTCCATTATCGGCGCCAGGACGAAAGAACTCCTGCTGTGGGAAGACAAGATGCGTGCGGTCTCCGATGAGTTGATCGTAACAACCGATGATGGGAGTTACGGGCGCAAGGACCTGGTTACTGTGCCCCTCAAGGAAATCCTTGAAGCGCAACCCGGGCAGATTGTCAAAATATGGGCCATCGGGCCTGCCATTATGATGAAGTTTGTCGCAGCCACGACCAAACCGTTCAATGTGCCGACCATCGTGAGTTTGAATACCATCATGGTAGATGGTACGGGGATGTGCGGCGGCTGCCGGGTCGTTATGGACGACGGCGCCCGGTTTGTTTGTGTGGATGGCCCCGAGTTCGACGCTCACAGAGTGGACTGGAACATGCTGTTGTCGCGGATGGCATTTTACCGTACCGAGGAACAGGCGGCGGTTCAGCGGTGGCGGGAGGGCCACGAATGCAACCTGGAACGTGCGGTCGCGCAGGGAGTTAAATAAATGGCAGAATTGACCAAAAAAGAACGGATGAAGATTCCCCGTCAGGATATGCCCGTGCAGGAGCCTGAAGACCGGGTCCAAAACTTTAGCGAAGTGGCTCTGGGCTTTACGCTGGAACTTGCCAGGAAGGAGGCTGAACGCTGCCTGCAGTGCAAGGAGCCTCACTGTATGGAAGGCTGTCCGGTCGAGGTTACGATTCCCCAGTTTGTCGAGGCCGTGCGCGTGGGCGATATGGCCAGGGCCGTTGAAATCATGAAAGACAAAAACAACCTGCCGGCTATTTGCGGCAGGGTCTGTCCCCAGGAGGTGCAGTGCGAGTCG
Source organism: Syntrophobacteraceae bacterium (assembly GCA_049512295.1). Taxonomy (GTDB): domain Bacteria; phylum Desulfobacterota; class Syntrophobacteria; order Syntrophobacterales; family Syntrophobacteraceae; genus SbD1. Next base: position 3,257 of record JBEKXG010000337.1, on the reverse strand, counting down.
CGCTGCATTCTGGGCAAGAAGGGAGAACCTGTAGCCATCGGGCGCCTCGAGCGTTTTGTGGGGGATTTTGAACTCGCAAACAAGACTTTTGAAATTACCAGGGGACCTTCGACCGGCAAGAAAGTGGCGATAGTCGGCTCCGGACCTTCAGGCCTCACCTGTGCTGTCGACCTGGGCCGCATGGGACATGATGTCACGATCTTTGAATCGCTGCATACTCCGGGCGGCGTGCTCGTTTACGGCATTCCTGAATTTCGGCTCCCGAAGGAAAAAGTCATCCGGGCCGAAATCGAAACGGCGGCCAAGGCCCTCGGTATTCGGATACTTACCGATTATGTCATAGGACGTACCCTCACCATCGATGAATTGATGGCCGAACACGATGCAATTTTCCTGGGCACCGGCGCGGGCCTTCCGATGTTTATGCGCATTCCGGGAATCAATTTGAATGGGGTCATGTCGGCAAATGAATTCCTCACTCGGGTCAATCTGATGAAAGGCTATCAGTTCCCCGAATTCGATACTCCCGTCAAGGCGGGCAACAAAGTGGCCGTGATCGGTGCGGGAAACGTGGCGATGGATTCGGCGCGCTGCGCTCTTCGCCTCCAGTCGCTTCTGGCCAGGGCAAATGGCGGCCAAACCGGCGCAGAGGTCCATATAGTCTATCGCCGCTCGCCCGCAGAGGTGCCTGCAAGGCTTGAAGAAGTCCATCATGCCAAGGAGGAAGGGGTCATTTTCGACTTTTTGACCAATCCGGTTGAAATCCTCGGGGATGACAAAGGCGTAGTACGTGCGATGCGGTGTATCCGGATGGAACTGGGGGAGCCGGACCAGTCCGGCCGCCGCAGCCCGATTCCAATCAAGGGTTCCGAATTCGAAATGGAGGTCGATCAGGTGGTCATGGCCCTCGGAACCAGCCCGAACCCTCTGGTTTTCTTCAATGCCGACGGCCTTCAACGCACCAGGCACGGGACGGTGGTGGCCGACCAGGAGAGCGGACGCACCACAATGAAGGGTGTTTGGGCCGGTGGCGACGTAGTAACGGGCGCAGCAACGGTCATCAGCGCGATGGGAGCGGGCAAGCGCGCAGCGGCGGATATCGACCGTTATCTAAAAGGGGAATTCGACTGGTAACCCTGCGAGTGCAGTTCTGATACGAAGCGGCATTCAAAATGAGTGATCTCCGATGAGCCGGGACCAAAGGGTCCTGGTTCATTTTTTTTGTCGCGCATCCGGCGCAGGAGCGTGGAATCCAGGGCGGCATATCGGCAATAGAAAGCTTGCATATGGGTGCAAATCTCTCTTATAGTGCCGGAGGGCCACATCACAAAAAACAGCCTTGAACAGCTTTCTATTTCGATTAGTGCGGAGGTCTCGGACACGAAATGGCGGTTGCCGAAAAGATGAACCGGTTTTTGGTAAAATCCTCGTGGATTCGCAGGATGTTCGAGGAGGGCGGGCGCCTGAAAAAAATCCATGGGGAAGACAAAGTATTCGATTTCAGCCTGGGAAACCCCAACGTCCCGCCTCCGGACATAGTTCGCGAGAAACTGATCGAACTGGCCCAAAGCGAAGAGCCGGGAAGGCATGCATACATGCCGAATGCGGGCTTTTTTTCTGCCCGCACGGCCATGTCCGCCTATTTTTGCCGGGAGTTCTGCGTCTCGATGGCTCACGAGCAGGTAATCGTAACATGCGGGGCCGCCGGCGCCCTCAATATAATTTTCAAAGCGCTGCTCGATCCCGGTGACGAAGTGCTCTGCCCGGCCCCCTATTTCGTGGAATACGACTTTTATGTGGACAATCACGGCGGGGTGCTCAAGACCGCGCCCACACTCAAGCCGGATTTCAATCTGGACCTGGACCGGATGGAAGAACAGATCGGTCCGCGCACCAAGATCGTGCTCATTAATTCTCCGAACAACCCGACCGGCCAAGTGTATCCGGAGGAGTCAATCGCGCGGCTGGGGCAGATTATCGACGAAAAGAGCACACAGTTTGGCCATGTGATCTATCTGGTGTCCGATGAGCCTTACAGGAAGATCGTCTACGACAACTGCTGCGTCCCGTGCATCTTTCAGCACTACCGGAATTCGCTTATCGCAAGCTCCTACTCCAAGGAGCTTTCCTTGCCCGGCGAGCGCATCGGCTTCGTCGCGCTGGGTCCTTCCGTCGAGGAGGCCTCCCGAATCATGGACGCTCTCACGCTGGCAAACCGGATTCTCGGTTTCGTGAACGCGCCGGCTCTCATGCAGCGGCTCGTAGTGGAGCTCCAGGGAGTCTGTGTGGACGTGGACATCTACAAACGCAAAAGAGACCGGCTCGTAAACGCTCTTAAGGGGTTCGGCTATGAGTTGACGGTCCCGCAGGGGGCTTTCTATCTTTTCCCCAGGAGCCCGCTGCCCGACGACCTTGAGTTCGTTCGACTCCTCCAGGAAGAAAACATCCTGTGCGTGCCCGGGAGCGGATTCGCGGGACCGGGCCACTTCCGGATCGCCTACTGCGTCGATGACCGGACAATCGAAGGGGCGCTGCCGGGATTCGAAAGAGCCATTAGACGTGCCAAGAGCAAATAATTACGAATAACTTCTATAACAAAGACCATCATGGCGGAAATTGGAAACCGGGGGTGTTACCGTTGTTAGCCGACACATAGCAGACTTTCATTCTCGATTCGTAATTATTAATTCGTAATTCGTAATTGTTAAACAAGGGGGTTAAAGATGCAAAAGAAGGTCTTTTTGCAAAGAAATCTCCGCAAAGGTGGAGGCGGGGGGGGCCCGTATTTGAAGTATCTGGTGATTGCGGCAGCGTGTCTGGTCCTCCTGGTGGTCGCAACAGACTACCTTTTCCGGGGAAAGGGCAAAGAGGTCCCAAAAAGGCCCGTACCCGAGAGGGGGGCGGTTACAAAAGAGGTCCCGAAACCGGCAGAACCACCGACATTTGAAAGGATTCCGGTGGAGGCCAAACAACCCGAACCTGCACCGGCGCCTGAGGCAATGAAGCCGCCCGAGGCCCAGCCTTCGCCCATATTATCGGAACCTGGTCCGGCACCCGTGCAAAAACCTTCCGCCGCCGAAGCGCCGCCGGAAGAGAAGGCCCCTTCCGCCCAATCGGTCAAGCCCGCCGCGCCTGCGCCAAAAGACCTGTTCCCGAAAAAAGGCTCTCCATCCGAAGCGCCAGCGGCCGCGGCACATAAGGTGCCCGCCAAACCGGAAGCAAAAGCCGGCGCCCCGCCCCCTCCGGCAAAACCGGCC
>JBEKXG010000336.1:0-5921 GCA_049512295.1 Syntrophobacteraceae bacterium | reverse complement strand
AAACCCGCGGCTAAAGCCTACTAAAATGAATGAGCAGATTATTTCCGGGGCAGGCTCTCAGTCCTCCGTCACCAGTCCTCAGTCCTCTTCAATGCTCAGCACTCAGTCCTCAGCACTCAGTCCTCGCGCTTCGCGAAGTCCTCCGTCACCAGTCCTCAGTCCTCTTCAATGCTCAGCACTCAGTCCTCAGCACTCAGTCCTCGCGCTTCGCGAAGTCCTCCGTCCCCTGTCCTCAGTCCCCGGATTAAACACTTCCGGGGCAGGCTCTCAGCACTTCTTAAGAACCGCTTGTTTCCCGCAAATCCTTGTGATATAGGGATTCGCAAAGACGGGCTGGCGTAGCTCAATGGCAGAGCAGCTGATTTGTAATCAGCAGGTTGGGGGTTCGACTCCCTTCGCCAGCTCCAATAAAATCAATTGGTTATTGGTTTATTGCCTGAGGTGAAAGATGCATGAAAGAGGCGGTTTGATTTGCAGACTCTTTCAATCTCAAAATCGCCACCGGATATGAACTATGAACAAGATTTCTGAGCTCAGAGAAAAATATAGGCCAAAACAGGGAATAAAGTACCTGCTCATCGCCGAGTCCCCTCCTAATTGCGAAGGGACAGACTTCCGCTTCTTTTACAATCCAGATAATGAAAAGTACGATTTCATGTTCCGAAATGTCATGAGGGTGATCTTCCCTGAATTCGATACAGAATACCGGAAGGGGATGAAACACCAATACCTTGAGAAATTTTGTCAGGCTGGCTTCTACATGATCGACGCCACCGATGAGCCAGTTAACAGGCTAAAAGGGAAACAAAAGCTGGAAGCCATCAGGAAGGATTGGGAGGGCAAGCTGGCCGAGATTGAGAGCATCATTTCCAAAGAAACACCGATCTTCCTCATAACAAAGAATGTATTCACAGTATTCTATCAACGATTGCGGGAAAACGGGTACACGGTCCGCCACAATGAACCTATCCCATTTCCAGGACAGGGACACCAAGTCAGGTTCAGGGAGGTTTTTAAGCGGTACTTATCCGATTGTGGCTACCCAGCAGATTCTTGATGGCCCCGAAAAGTTCAAATCTCTACCGTTCCAGCATCAGTTCCACGCCTGCGCTGAAATGCATCAATATGCCTTCTGAAGCCGAAAGAGATTGGATTCGCTCCACTATCGGCAGAATCGAATCCTTTGCAGCGGGGCATGGCACAAAGCTTGATATCATCCTCCCCTACGATCTGATTACCCGGGAAGAGATCGATCTACTTGGGGAAAAGGCAAAACTCGAAATCTTCTCCCGGTGCAAGTCTCATCTCGATGATGCCGACCTTCTAATCGCTCTTCTGGATGGTCCCCGGGTGGACGACGGGACTGCATGGGAGATCGGGTATTTTACGCCGGAAAATCACACGAACAGAAAATTATCGGGATCAGGACTGATTTCAGGCGAGCTGGGGAGAGTGAAGGCGCCGTAGTGAACGCTATCATCGATTAGTCGTGTGATCTGGTTGCGAGGAGCAGAGAGGAGCTTTTGGAGGCAATTCTTCATCTCCTGTGATGCGACGTGTCAAGAGGTTCTTTTCGGTTGCTTGTCCGCCTTCTTTTTGTCCTTCTGATGTTGTTTTTCGGTGTTCTGTTTCTGACCTTTTTCCTTATCCTTCTTGCCCTTATCTCCCATCGTGTTCCTCCCTTCCCGTTATCCCTCGTCTTCTTGCGGTGAGGGTTGAGGGCATCGTTGCGTCGCAGGCTCAAGCTTTGATGCGTTTCATAAATACTCGTATCAAGCCAACAATTGCGACAACGGGATGCTGGCCACGGGCTTGACGAAGTATCTCACCCGGCTCCGCCGTCCACATCATTGAGTATTCGCCCATTGCTAACGATAAGCATTTACACCGATAACAGCATCAATGGCTCACCCGTCGTTGGATTCCCGCCCCTACGTGCCTGCTTTTCTTTCACTGAAAATTTCCCGAACCCGCTGATGAGAACATCTTCACCGCTTTGCAATGACTGTTTAATCAGCTCGAAGAAGGTGTCGATTATCTGGGATGATTGGGTCTTCGTGAAGATGTTCTTGGCGAAGAGTGCTTCGATGATATGGGCTTTGGTCAGAGTCACTGGTCGCTCCAGAGATTGGAAATGGGCAGTTTGTGAGGTGAAGGATGATACAGCAGCGGGTGTCAGGAGGCAAGGAAGGAGAGGCTGTCAGTTAACTCGGGATTTAGGTGCAAAACTCCCAAGGAGACTTGGTAAAGGTGCGGATTAATCTGACGCGGGAGAATCATTTAGGTGGCGGACTTAGCCCTCACCCCGCCACTTCCCTACACTGTCGGACCAGCCTTTCACGCCGGAGATACTGTATAAAGATCTATGTGTGAGAACGGCAGCGTTCCTTTGAACAAGTTGCCAAAATGGCGGTCTGACGCCAACGGTTTTTGCCTTGTTGAATGTTCGGTTGGGAAATGATACCGTAGCTGGGAGCTTGAGGGCTGTTCCAGAAGTTTTTTCGAGCGGAATCGGCTCCAAAACATTGTTCGGACACATAGCGCACAACTTCATGCATTACCCCGGTTCAGGACCAAACCAGAAAATCAGGAGAATTAATGAAAACATTAATACTCACAATAGCCGTTTTGTTTTGTATCACTCCCTTGATGACTGAAGCCCAGACCGGCCCGGCGGAAGTCGTGAGCGCCGCCAAGGCTGGCCTGCACTCTTTCCTGGGCCGCATACCCATGGAGGGCAGGCAAGATTATGGTTTCACCAAAACTGACTCACTCGATAAGGCCTATCTGGGGGATCCTTTTAATCTCAATACCATAACTCCGGATGCTTTGCTTAATCACAGCGAAGGAGTTCCGGTGTCCTCGATCCTGACCGTAACCGATATGTGGTATTTTCCGGTCATGATTCAGAAGGAAATTAGATGCGTCCTGGTAGTGGATTATATGGACGGGAAGTGGCAGGCTGTTTCGCTTGGCTATGCCGAACTTGCCAAGTCCCTGAATCAGGTCAGACGGAACTGGCCTGCGGAGAACGGATACAATCCGGTGTTGATCGCAGTTTTCCAGGCGAAAAAGCATCTGGTGCTGATCCCGGAGGCGCCAGGGGGTGAGGGATTATCCATTCTTTCCCCGGCTCAAACCGGGTTGACCGCGGAGAAGGCTGCCAACGTCCTGGAAGGTTTGAAGCCCACCGTTAGGGAGGCAGTGAAGCAGAGATGATAACGAAGAGCAAACCCTGCAGGAATACATGTCTGGCGGTGTGCCTGTTGAGCGGCCTCTTGTGGGCCAATGCCGCTTTCGCCACGATATTGACCGTCCAACAGCACTACCAGGAAAAGGATAATTGGTGTTGGGCGGCAACCTCCCAGGCTATCCTCGAATATTACGGCACCGTTAAGACCCAAACCCAGATAGCCCAATACGCGGTGCCGGGGGGCGCTAATGAGACGAATTATTTATTTGGCAGTTCGGAAACGGCGTACCACGGCGTTGACGAGATTCTCATGCATTTTGCCGGACTGGGTTCTACCGGCGCCTACAGATATCTAACTGAAGCTGCCTTAACGAACCAGATAAATTTATCACGACCGGTTGGCCTCTATTGGTCATGGGACTCCGGGGGCGGACATATTCTGGCGGCCAAGGGAATCGACGGCGACACCGTTTATTTAATGGACCCCTGGTATGGTCCCACCATCAATACCTATAGCTGGGTAGTTAGAAGCAACAGCGATGGCCATACCTGGACAGAATCCCTGACCATGGACACCGGGCCACGACTAACGCTTCTTAGTTTTTCGATAAACAATGGTGATACGAGCACGGCAAGCCGGACGGTAACGCTCAATAACACAGCAACCGGGAGCCCCACCCAGTATATGGCCAGCCAGTCATCTACTTTCAGTGGAGCAATATGGAAACCTTACTCCACAACCCCTTCCTTTACCCTGAGCGCTGGAAACGGAACAAAGACCGTATATTTTCGGGTGAAAAATGCGATGGGTGTCTCGGCAAAGGTGAGCGATACGATTGTCTTGGCTCAGCCGCCCACGGTTACCTCTTTCAAGATCAACGGAGGGGCCGCAAGTACGATCACTCAGACGGTTAAACTTAACAATACGGCAACAGTGTCGCCAACTCAATTCATGGCCAGCGAATCCCCGACTTTCACCGGAGCAGTCTGGTCAACCTATTCTACTGGTCCGAGCTTCACATTGAGTGCCGGCAGCGGCATCAAGACTGTTTATTTTAAGGTGAAAAACAGCGCCGGGGAATCAATCATAGCAAGCGATACGATTAAACTAATCGTCCGGCCTGCGGTAACATCATTTCAAATCGATAACGGCCATACTACCACTTCTAGCCGGACGGTTACGCTGAACAATACGGCAACCAATTCTCCCGTCTATTATATGGCAAGCCGGTACCCCAATTTTTTTGGTGCTGTCTGGAAACCGTACTTGGCAGCCCCTTCCTTTACCCTGAGCGCCGGGAACGGGTTGAAGACTGTCTATTTCAAGGTGAAAAATGCTGCGGGCGCCTCAACGGTGGTGAGTGATACCATCACGCTTAATTGAATTGAAAAAACAAAGGTTAAACATGAGTAAAAATGGTGATAATCAGCGGAAGGTCGAGTGAGTTTAGGAGGTTGATTTAACTACTATTTTACCTACTTGATCTTACCTGATGTTACTTCATCCTTTTCGCTCGGCACTGATTTGTAATCAGCAGGTCGGGGGTTCGACTCCCTTCGCCAGCTCCAAGAAATACAGGGAGTTACGGCAGATGAGCTGTGGCTCCTTTTTCTTGGGTAAGCAGGGGGTAAGCAATAGGATCAATTTCGCCTCGCGTTGCCCGCATCAGCCCTGTTTTCTTCTATCGGCAACGAGAACCGTTGCTGGTACTTGGCTTGCTCTATCCTTGCTTCCCAATAGCCACTGCGGTATCATCCCTCATCCCACAAACTGCCCACGTTCAAGTCCTGGAGCAATCAGTGACTCTCACCAAAGCCCACATCGTCGAAGCTCTCTTCGCCAAGAACATTTTCACCAAGACCGAATCAGCCCGGATTATCGACACCCTCTTCGAGCTGATAAAACAGTCCCTACAAAAGGGTGAAGACGTTCTCATCAGCGGGTTCGGGAAATTTTCAGTGAAAGAGAAGCAGGCACGTAGGGGCAGGAATCCCCAGACTGGGAAAGCGATGAAGCTGCCGCCGAGGAAGGTGGTGAGTTTCAAGTGCTCTGGCGTTTTGCGGGCCGCGATGAATGGGGAGGGTGACTGAGGAATACAAATGCATATGCGGCGCTGAGACCTTTATGAGGATGGTGACCTTATCTCCATTGCCTTGTCATGCAAGTCTTGTCATGCGACCCATAATGGTTACTTTGTCGGAAATACATGACGCGGTCTATCCATAACGACTGCTAAGGCGACCTCATGGGAACACCTTGCACGGACAGTCCTTGGTCTTTAGCCATGACCGGCCTCTGAGCGTGGACGAATTGGAAGACCATGTGGTGTTTCAGGGTGCCAACGGATACCGCTGCATCGTCACTTACTTTCGCACGACGAACTGATGAAGTTCATTGATTGCGACCTCTAAGGAGAATTCAGATGAAGATCAATCGACACGGCTCCGTCATATGGCGGGGAGGATTCAAGGACGGCAAGGGCGAGATTTCCACCGAGAGCGGAGCATTAAGGGCCTACCCCTATGGCTTCGCAAGCAGATTCGAAGGTGTAAAGGGCACAAATCCGGAGGAGCTGATCGCCGCAGCACACGCCGGCTGCTTCACAATGGCCCTTTCGCTGATCCTGGGCGAGGCAAAGCTCACCGCCGAACAGATGGAAACTTCCGCAGAGGTCACGCTTGAGCAGGTTGAGGGCGGCTACGCTATCACGGCGGTCCACCTGACGCT
>JBEKXG010000335.1:0-5923 GCA_049512295.1 Syntrophobacteraceae bacterium | reverse complement strand
CGGCTCGGCAATTTCGACGTCCTGGTTGGAATAAACCTTTTGCGGGAGGGGCTGGATATTCCGGAAGTATCGCTTGTTGCCGTTTTGGACGCAGACAACGAGGGCTTCTTGAGATCGGACCGGTCCATTATCCAGACCCTCCCGCAAAAGGTTTATTCCAACCAGGACGTCGAAATTGCCGAGCCGGAGATCGCGCACCGTTTCAATGCGCTCGATGGTGTTGATGTCAGAGTGCATATAGCGGACTCGGATGTCGATGTCGGCAAGGTATTCGGTCAGATCCTCGGCCATTCTCTTGGTGAGCGTGGTAACCAGGATGCGATGGCCGCCCTTCACCTGCTTCCGGATTTCGCCTATCAGATCGTCGACCTGGAAGTCGGCCGGGCGTACTTCGATTCGCGGGTCAACCAGTCCGGTGGGCCTGATGATCTGCTCTATGACCCGCCCTGTGGTATTGACAAGCTCATAGGGGCCGGGAGTTGCGGAAACATACACGACCTGTTTCACCCGGTTTTCGAATTCATCGAAATTGAGCGGCCTGTTGTCGAGCGCCGAAGGCAGCCGAAACCCGTAGCCGACAAGAGTTTGCTTCCTGGCCCTGTCGCCATTGTACATCCCGCGAATCTGGGGAATCGAGATGTGGCTTTCGTCAACGAACAGGAGCCAGTCCTTCGGGAAATAGTCGAGCAGCGTATATGGGGGCGTTCCTGGCGCGCGGCCGTCGAGGTGCCTGGAGTAGTTTTCGATTCCGTTGCAGTAGCCGAGTTCGACCAGCATTTCGAGATCGAACCGGGTTCGTTCCTCGATGCGCTGCGCTTCCAGAAGTTTGCTCTCCCGGTAGAAGAACTCGACTCTTTGAGACATCTCCTCTTTTATGGCGCTTACTGCGCGCTCAAGGGTATCCGGGGCGGTGACGTAATGGGTCCCCGGGTAAATGTCTGCTCTCTCCATACGCCGGAAAGTCCTTCCGGTCAGGGGGTCGATTTCCTTTATCGAATCGATTTCGTCTCCAAAAAACTCTATACGTATCGCCCGGTCCTCCTCATAGGCGGGAAAGACTTCGATCACGTCCCCCCTCACGCGGAAAACGCCACGATGAAAATCATAATCGTTTCGTTCATACTGGATATCCACCAGCTTGCGCAGGACGTCTTCCCTGGGGATTTGCAGCCCTGTTTTGATCTGCAACAGCATCTCCTGGTATTTTTCGGGAGAACCAAGGCCGTATATGCAGGACACGCTCGCCACAATTATGACGTCCCGGCGCTCCAGCAGAGACCGGGTCGCCGAATGGCGCATTTTGTCGATGGTTTCGTTAATGGAGGAGTCTTTTGCGATATATGTGTCGGTTTGAGGGATATAGGCTTCGGGCTGGTAATAATCGTAATAGGATACGAAATACTCTACTGCGTTTTCCGGGAAAAATGATCTGAACTCACCGTAGAGCTGTGCCGCAAGCGTTTTGTTGGGGGCTATGACCAGGCTGGGTCTTTGGACCTTCGCTATTACGTGAGCCATAGTGAAAGTCTTGCCTGACCCTGTTACGCCTAGCAGGGTCTGTTGGTCCACCCCCGCCAGTATATTCGACGTCAGCTTCTCAACGGCCTGTGGCTGGTCCCCGCTTGGCTCAAACTGGCTTCGCAACTGGAAAGGTTTCATTCGGAACGCGGTTTGCCTCCTGCGCTACTCGCGCCGGGATGTAGCATCCACTGAAACTCATTATAAATCAATCTGCGGGTCCGGAGAAGGCGGCCAAAATTGGAGCGGCCCCTGACGGAAATCGGATAGTGTGCAAGCCGCACAGGGCCGGTTGATGGATCATGTCGCTAATCGCGGGTCAGGACAGGGCGGACTTTTCTTCGTCTTCCTCATCATCATCCGGCGTATAGACCAGAGGTTCGAGGTCCTTTTGCCTGAGTTCCAGGCGTTTGAGACGCGACCTGTCGTTTATGACCTTCTCCATCTCGCGGCGCACTTCGGCCTGCGTCAGGAGCTCTGAGAGCAGGACGCGTTTGTAGCTGATGCCGCGGAGCTCGCTTTCCAGGAATTCGTCCCTCTCCTGTTTAAGTTTCAGATTCTGGAGAAAGAGTTTTTCTTCCAGGGATTCGTTTTCGATAAGCAGCGTTATCAGCATGTCGCTCACCTTGCTTTTTCGCAGCCCCATCATCCCAATTCCGGCAGCTTTTCTGCGGTACTGTTCCAACTTGGTTTCGAGAAACTCAATGCGTTGTTGGAGGCTATTCCTGTCGTTTTCGAGATTCTGCTTTTCATTATCCCAAAAGGCCTTGAGCGCCCGTTCGATGGTGAGCATTTCTTCGCGCTCACAGGCCGCCTGCACTTTGAATTTCCGAAAATGCGTCCGGTATCCCATAAAAAAGCTCAGCGCAAATACGGCCGCTACGCAGAAAAGCCCAGCCATGACCTGATAAACGATCAAATCCATCTGAATTTCCTCTCGTTGGAGTTGGGCCGCGGGATTGCCGCCTGATGCCACTAAGCGCCCTCTCGATTCGACTTTGCAGCCGCCGTCAGTATAAACCGTAATTTCGATCAGGTAAACACGCGAGGTTGACTGCCCTGCGCCCGGGGGGATCGGGAATCAACCCCTAAGAGCGCCAAGGGTATGGCGTGGCATCCGAAGAAGAGCGCCCTGCGCGAGGGCAAATCGCGATTGAAAGGGCCGATGCGGCACTATTGAGACGAGAATCTTCCAAAACTCTTGAAGCAGCTCCAGCCCGGAGGTCCAACCTTCGAGCCGGAGACTTTACTGCTATTTGGCGGGGGCCTTCTCCTATTTTTTCTGTCCCTGCTGAGGCTGTTCCTTAGCTGCGGGTGGTTTGGCCTTTGTATCGGGCTGTGGTTTTGCCTGTTCCCGGGCGGCAGGCTGTTTGGGTGTTTCCGCCGGGGCCTGTTTAGGCGTTTCAGCGGCTTTTTGCGAAGCCTCGGGGGCCGTCGGCGCCGGACCAGATGTCTCGGGCTGTACCGGGCGGGCTTCAGGGACTTCCGGCAACTGTTGCACAGGCGGCTGCTCCCGGGGCTGTTCTACGGGAATGTCGGTCATTACCGACCGGCCTCCCCGGTACCCTGGTCTGTACATATAGGAAAGGAGCAGGCATGTTATCATAAATACGACAGCCGCTCCCGTTGTCAGCTTGCTCATGAAAGAACTGCCGCCTGTTCCACCGAACAGGGTCTGCGACGCGCCGCCGAATGCGGCTCCCATTTCGGCGCCCTTGCCGGTCTGGAGCAAAACGATCGCAATCAGCGCTATGCAGGCAATCAAGTGAATAAGGACGACCAGGACATTCATTATTTTGGAACTTTTCTTCTAGGAGTTGAACTGAATGATGCGTTTGAAAGAGCCGGCTTCGAGGCTCGCTCCGCCAACGAGCGCTCCGTCAATATCCGGCTTGGCCATGAGCGCATCAATGTTATCAGGTTTAACCGAACCACCATATAATATCCTGGTCTTATTTTCAACCTCTTTGTTGAAAAGATCCCCGATTCTCTCACGAATGAAAGAGTGAACCTCCTGCGCCTGTTCGGGTGTGGCGGTCCTGCCCGTACCGATCGCCCAAACCGGTTCGTATGCTATGACCAGCCGCTCCGCCCGGGCAAGGCTCAGGCCGTTGAGAGCCCCATCGACCTGGCTGCCGACGACTTCGAATGTTTTACCCTGCTCGCGCTGGTCGAGGACTTCCCCGACACAGACAATAGGCACGATCCCGGCCTTGAAGAGGGACTCCGCTTTCAAACGCACTGCCGGGTCCGTTTCGCCGAATAGTTGCCGCCGCTCTGAATGGCCGACGATCGCGTACTCGCATCCAATATCTTTTAGCATGACCGGTGAGACTTCGCCGGTGAAGGCGCCCTTTTGCTCCCAGTGGCAATTTTGGGCGGCCAGGCTGTAGCCCTGCTGTTTCAAAATATCCCGGACCGCCTTCAGCGCGGTGTAAGAGGGCGCAATTACTACTTCGCGGTCATTACAGGGGCCGGTTTCCTCCTGGATCGATTTAACAAAAGAGATCGCCTCCGCTATGGTCTTGTACATTTTCCAGTTGGCGGCGACGAGAGGTTTTCTGTTCGGGTTCATTTCGAATGCTCCTCATATGAGGGTAAATAGCGGGCAAGGGCCGTTACAAAGGGATTGCGGGCACGGACTGATTTCCCGGACAGCCCTGATTCAGCACCTCTCCAGAGCCGAGACACCCGGGAGATCTTTTCCCTCCAGCAGTTCCAGGAAAGCGCCGCCCCCGGTTGAGACATAACTTACCTTGTCTTCGGCGTTGGCCTGCTTGACGGCGGCAGCCGAATCCCCGCCGCAGATAATTGTGAGCGCGCCGAGTGACCCCATGAATTCGGCGAGAGCGAAAGTGCCTCTGTTAAACGGGGGGGTCTCGAAAACCCCCATTGGGCCGTTCCAGACTATTGTCTTGCAGTTTTGAAGGACCGACTCGAAAATCTCGACAGACTGTGAGCCAATGTCCAGGATTTGCGTATCCATGGGCACCTTGTCGATCGAGACTTGCCGCACGTCTGCGCAGTTCTGCGCGCCGGCGGATACAACCGCGTCAACCGGAAGGCAAACTTTGACCCCTCTTTTGTCCGCCGCCTCGAGGAGCCTGGCGGCGGTTTCGATATAATCATCTTCAACCAGGGATTTGCCGACTTCCTTACCCTGTGCCTTAAAGAAGGTATTCGCCATTGCGCCGCCGATGATGAGGTAATCGATTTTTGGAATGAGATTTTCGAGCAGCCCCAGCTTGGTCGATACTTTCGCGCCTCCGACCACGATTGCGAGTGGCCTTTGTGGATTGTCCAGGGCCTTTTTGAAATACTCGATCTCTTTTTGGAGCTGATATCCGGCGGCGCATACGGGCACGAAGCGGGTAATTCCTTCAACGGAAGCGTGGGCGCGGTGGCAAGCGGCAAAAGCTTCGTTTATGTAAATATCGGCCAGCTCAGCCAACTGCCGGGAGAACTCGGGATCGTTTTTTTCCTCCTCCGGATGAAAGCGCAGGTTCTCCAAAAGGAGCGCTCCACCGTCGTTGAGGAGCGCGACCTGGTTCTTCACTTCGGGCCCTGCGCAATCCGGGGCAAGGGGCACGGGTCTTGCCAGCAGGTTGGAGAGGTACTGCGCTACGGGTTTCAGCGAAAACTCATCGGCCACTTTGCCCTTTGGCCTCCCCAGATGCGAAGCGAGGATGAGCCTGCCTCCCGAGTCGATAACCTTGTGGATGCTGGGCAGAGCGGTGCGGATGCGAAGATCGTCTTTTACGCGCCGCTCCTTATCCATGGGCACATTGAAATCGACTCGCATGAAGACGCGCTTACCTTTAAGATCAAGATCGTCAAGAGTCTTCATAGTCGAGATTCTCCTTTACGCCGCTACTCCAGCATGCTGCCTGTCATAACGGCCAACTCGGCCACCCTGCTCGAATAACCATACTCGTTGTCGTACCAGCTTAATACTTTAACCATCCGGCCGGCCATGACAGTGGTCAGCTTGGAATCCACATTCGATGAATAATAGGTGTGGTTAAAATCAACCGAGACCAGTTCTTCGGTCACATACTGGAGAATTCCTTTGAGCGGGCCGTTTGCAGCCTCCTCCAGGACATTGTTCACTTCTTCCTTCGTTACATCCCGGCCAACCCTGCACACGAGGTCAACGAGCGAAACGTTCGGAGTGGGAACGCGAACGGCCAGGCCGTCCAGCTTGCCCTTGAGGTCCGGAATTACCTCGGCCACGGCGCGAGCGGCGCCGGTCGTGGTCGGAATCATCGAGAGCGCGGCCGCCCTGGATCTTCGGCGGTCGCTGTGCATCGATTCGTGCAGGCGTTGGTCCTTTGTATTGGCTTGAATAGTTGTCATAAGCCCGTGTTCTATAATGAACCTGTCGTGGAGCAATGCGGCGATCGGG
>JBEKXG010000334.1:0-6390 GCA_049512295.1 Syntrophobacteraceae bacterium | reverse complement strand
GCAGGAACTCCGAGCCGATAACGAACCCATCTCGGGGGATTGGAGATAGCCCTTCAGATAATCCATGTCCGCTGTCGAAATTGACAGGTCTTTGTGCCGCCTATTTTTGGAAAACCTCGCCGGTCACGCCGATCCTAGACCTGCTCAACACCCTCGCCAAGGGATACTCTATGATGGAGACCACGTGGGAGGGGTCAGGCATGAAATCCACACTGGAAACTCGGCTGATTGCATCCGATGAAAGCCAAATTCAAGGAAACACTCACGCCGTGAGTGCTCACCAAAGAGGTGCCATTCCGGGGCATCGACTCACAGCCTTTCAAGCAGGAGTCTAGTCGAGATTTCCGGAAGGAGTGCTCATCCCCCATGCTTAGATGGTCATTTTTGATGCAGAAGAGGTGCTTTGGCCCAAAAGGGCCATGCTTTTGACAATAGTCCGTGTGAATTTAATGCCTTGCTTTCCCCCGACCAATTCGGCATTTGGATCGGCGCGACCCACTGGAACATTTGACCATTTGAACATCTAGCCTCCATCACCTTGCAGCACGGGGTTACCTGAGTAGCCCTTTGTGACGTAGCCAATTGTCGAGACGGTCAATGCGGACAAAGTGCGTCGGTACCGGATAAGGAGGGTTACGCACCCACCAATAGATGTCACGGCACACGTAGAGTTCATGGATTGTCGGCTGAAGGCCTTCAGGTGGTATCGGCCAACTGAGACTCGCGCGTATTCGATCAATGTGAGCTTGGAAAAACGCACGGCGGCGTTCGATCTTTCCGAACTGCTTTCTGTCCGCAGGCGTTCCAAAAATACGGTCGCGCAGGCGCCTTGCATCCTTCAGGCAAAAGGCGGGTTGGTTATATTTGCACTCTGCGGTGATCCATTGATTCGTTTCAGGCCAATAAGCCAATCCGTCAAAGTCTCCTATGTCATCAAAGCCTTCTTCGGGGAAACGGCGCATGAAATCGATTCCTTTCACCGCATATTCTGTGGATCGAGACAGAACGGCGGTGGTCACTGTTTCTAATTGTCCTTCTAAGCGGCTCTTGATGTTGCCCACCGCTGCTTTGACCCTAGGCCAGTCAAAGTCAGCAGGCATGTAGCCATTTGCAAGGGTCTGTTGCCAAATTCTGGCTGCTCGCTCCATCGAAGCGGCGCCCCAGGTCAGAATTCCTTCGTTATTCTGAATAATTGGCTTGATAGTATAACGGTCACCGCGTTTGTTGTGTTCCCATACAGGAACATCGCCTTCATCTATGGACTTACCCAACAGACGCCTTATACGCTTGGGATCGAGGCTCGCAAGTGAAATGGCCTTGTCCGCCACATTCGCGGTTATGTCGGGTACTGACTCGACCAACACATCACGGACTTTCTTGCGGGACGCCGAATATGAGAAGCGTAGATCTTTGATGTTGATTACAGACGGCCAGCGACAGAGAACATATAAACTTGTCAGAAACTTGTCGAGGCTTACGCCGGTGTCTTGGTCGAAGGCTTGACTGAGATCGCTCCATTCGGTATCGATTGGCCGGATCGCTTCGACCTCATCGCCTGTATTTACTCCCACACCGAGCTTCATCTCCGCCGCCTCGTTGCCAAATGCGCACTCACTGCTATCGTTCATGTCTGAGTAATACACACGTGGGATAAAAAAGTGATCGAGTTCCAAGCCCGCCACGTCTAGTCCGTTATGTAGTATGTCGCTGGCGTCGTACAACACCATCAACCAGTCAACGCTCGCCACCAACTGCACTACTTCCTCTTGTGACACTTGATCGGATCCCGACCCAGGCATACTGAGACAGCATTCAAGCAGATATCGATAGTTGCGTGACTCTTTAACAAGCTGATCGTGTGCCTCGGCAAGCCTTCTCGTACGGTCATAGTCCACCTCATGAGCTAAGCTAATCTGAATCCGGTTATACTCGCGGTCGTATTTGGCGATCAATGCGTCTATCTGTTCAATGCAGAACAGGGCAAGATCAGAGCGTCGCAGTGCAGACACCCTAGTATGGATCAAGGCCCGGAAATTGTCGCGAGCTGGATCAATCAGGGCTTTTGCGGCAGCAAGTTCGTACTTGCCCTCTTGGGCTCCAAGGTCCCTGAAAGCGATCGCAAGGTCACGTCGCGCCAGTTTGTAGTGTTCAGGATCAGGAAGGAGCGGATTCGCGTAATCTGGAACGTCCACGGCCCTCTGCATGACTTTCAAAATGAAGCGCGGCCTTTTTGCAGATGTGGTACGTAGCTCAGCTAAAACATTATGGTCAATAGTAATCCCTAGGCTGGATGAGAGCCCATCGATCCAAGCTGCAGATGCCGCAACCTCAAAAGAAGCATCTGCCACATCGGATAAATGCCCTTCGACGTGTTGGAGATTTGCTTGCACAACAACATCAACTAAGCGATTGGCGGCATCCTCGGTGATCTGCCAGTCAGAGAAGAGGGGCATTTCGGAGTGATCTCGATTTTCCTGAGAGATAAGGGAGTCCATCTTCGCCTGACACATAGTCACAATCTGTCGATACTTGAACAGAGGCAGTTTGGATAGGATCGATTGTCGCTGGTTGAGCGAGTCTGCTAAACAATGGACCAACGTTTCGAGGATGCGCCCATCGTCCACTTCGATCTGTTGATGACCTGCGATCAGCATGAAGTGAACAACGCAATTCCCGATAACGACACTCCAGCACAAAGCAGGAATACGCTTTGCGGTCAACCTATACAGACCATCTGGATCCTTCTCGACTTCCCATGCGGTGTTCATCTCATCAGGGAGGGATAGCGGTGCGTTGTCCCAATACTTAGTCAGCATCTGGTGCCGCCATGTTGATCCCCAATGCGGATCAAGCATGATCCCCGTAGGAACAACAGCGCCGTCTGCCAGCAGCGCATTCGAATCGCGAAAGGCTGCAAAGCAATCCGCGGGACCACAGAATCCGCTGATCGTCTGAGAATGGGCATCAAGGAATGCCCAATACCGATCTAGTTCCTTGATGTCCTTAATGGAGTCAAAAATCGTAACGAAGTCGGGGAGAGGCAGCACACGTGCTTTGGTCCTTGGGATACTCAGGACTCCAGGTACTGTCGTGACGCGCTGAGCCACCGCAACCACAACTAGCTGGTCAATTTTGGGAAGAGAGCCGTCTGTGGTACGAAGTTGAACCGCACCGGATTCGCCGACCGGCTGCAATGCCCAGTCACCCGAATTCAATGCTCTCTTTAATCCTGCCTCCAGCCTCGGTAGCTTGGCCAACTCAGCCTCTTCCAGGGCTATGATCAGATACACCTTTTCGCCACCCAAAATGGCGGCAGAGAAAATGAAAGATTGCCGCTCGATTCGCGTGACGACCTTGAACGGACCCCTCATCACATCCCGAAGCCGGGCTGAGACGAAATCGGCTATGGCTTTCGCTGGTGCAACATTGTTGTTGTCTGACCAATGCTGAATAACAGCCGCTGCCGCGTTCCGAAGTGCCAACGGAAAGCGGCGGGTTCCGACTTCAGCTAGAAAAGCAGGAAGTGCAGAACCCGTCAAGATACCGTTACCGAATTCCATTCCGCATCGTGGTGCTGACAGGACACCAATCTTAGTTACCAGCCCCTGGCTCAACTCTCCCAATTCGTGGCGCACTGAAAGGGAAAGAATGGCATCTCGACAGGTTCTCCAGAAAATTTCTGCGGGAGTCTCAACATGGCCGGTCCTAATGTCATCTGCGATACCAGCGGTAGTCCTGTCAACCGCTGACAGTACATGGTCTTGTGCCAACAAGGCAAGATACATGTCCTGGCAAGCTTGGACATTGGTTCCCTGAACTAAATAAAAGGCGGTGATGAAATCAGAGATTCGTTCTACATCTCCCCCATAGAAGATTCGCAAAAGCGAGCCTCTCGTTGGGTATTTCACCTCACCCCAGTCGGCCTCCGGCACGTAGTCTTCCAACATGGGAAAACTCGGCAGGATTGCATACACCTGCTCGATAAACAGTTTGAAATCCGAATAGGATTCAATCCTCTCTAACCCCTCATAGGTATCGGCCGACATCGAAATCGAAATGATGAATGCAAGAGCGTGCTTGACTTGGCTCGATATATTGGGAACCCATAAATCAGAGATATTTAGAGACACAATCACATCGTCGGCCCTATAACGAGCAAATAGCGCTCTAAGCTCATTACATGTGCATTCAAACTCAGGGTCATTAGGCAACCCGGGTTTCTCCATTTTCGCTTTGGCTGCACCGCGCTTGCGTTTGAGCCTGGATTTCTTTCCCATGTTAATACTCGATATTTGAACGATCGCTCAGGGGGAAGCTGCATTCAGCAGGATTGAGACCTTATCGCCAGCCTGCTTCCCTTGAAAGTCAAATGGTAACATGTCGTGAACTGATATGGAATAATATGATTTATGCGTTACTTTGCGAAAAACGGGGTCGAGCCAAGACAAGACAATTAAATTCATACGGACTATTGTGAGAGTGAGATTGTGAGAGGGGGCAATGAAAGGGGTCAAGTCTCCGTTTGACATTTTAGTGTGAGAGGGGGCAATGTGAGAGGGGTGAGAGGGGTCAAGTCTCCGTTTGGGGTGAGAGGGGTCAAGTCTCCGTTTGACATTTTAGATCGATCCTGGTAGCCTTTGATACATGAGCAGACCGTTACGCATAGAATTTCCCGGTGCTTGGTATCACGTGATGAATCGCGGCCGTCGTCGCGAGCGAGTGTACGAAGACGATCCCGATTATCACAGCTTTATCGCACTGCTGCAGGAAGCCGCCAAGTTGTGGGACGTCAGGATAAGCGCCTATTGCTTGATGCCAAACCATTACCATTTATTGATTCACACCCCTCTGGGAAATCTCTCCCGGTGCATGCGCCACATCAACGCAGTCTATACGCAACGCTACAACAGGGCCCATGGGTTGTGACGGGCAATTGTTTCGAGGGCGTTTTAAATCCATCCTCGTCGATGGAGACCCCTTCCTGATCCAGTTAGTCCGCTATATACACAGAAATCCTCTACGGGCAGGCATGGTGGAGCGCCTGGATCTTTACCGGTGGACCAGTCACTTGGGCTATTTGTCTCCTGCAAGTGGGTGGGACTGGCTTTACAAAGACTTCATTCTCTCGATCCTCTCGCCTCGCAAGGATGGTAGAATGACAGCCTACCGACGGTTCATGGCGGTGGAGGATCAGGAGGATATCACGCGGATATTGAGCAGGCAAAGATGGCCGCCACTCCTTGGAGACGAGAGTTCACTGAATCGTTTGAAGGCCCGTTTCTTTGAAGACAAAACTCACCCCCAGGTACCCGATTCAAAGACGCTCGCTCCGGAGGTGTGGCAGATAATACAGGCCGTCTGCTCCTATTACCGCCGGGACGAGTCGGAGTTGGCTAAATCCCGACGAGGTTGGTTCAATGAACCTCGCGCTGTGGCAATCCACCTGGTTCGCGTGATACGAAAAGACAGTTTCGCCGACATCGCTTCAGCCTTCGGTCTCCGGGGTTACAGTTCGGTCGGCAGTGTGCTGGAAATTATTAGAAAGCGTTTGGCGACTGATCCGAATCTCGGCATGCGTTGCCGGCGCATTATGGAGAGTATATAAATGGGTCATGCGGAGACTTGCCCCCTACTCTCTCCTCTTTCGAAGGATGCTGCGTTGAACGGTTGGGAACAACGGGATAACGTCATTTTTTGACTTTTGCCTTTTTACTTTTTACTTTGCCTTTATGAACCTCTACGTCGGCACCAGCGGCTACGCTTACAAGGAATGGAAGGGTACGTTTTACCCCGTGGACATGTCCACGCGGTTTCGGACGGTCGAGATAAACAACACGTTCTATCGCATGCCGAAGGCGTCGGTCCTGGAAGCGTGGGCAGGCGAAGTTCCCGCCGATTTCAAGTTCGTACTCAAAGCGCCGCGGCAGACCACGCATATCCATCGACTCAAGGACGCAGGCGATTCGGTATCGCATCTGCTCGAAGTCGCCGGGGCGCTGAAGGAGCGTCTGGGGCCGATGCTGTTCCAGTTGCCGCCGAACTTGAAGAAGGATGTGCCGCGACTGCGCGGATTTTTGGCGCTGCTGCCCCCCCAGTGGCGCGCGGCGTTTGAATTCCGCCATCAGTCGTGGTTCGACGAAGAGGTATGGGGGCTGTTGCGCGATCATCGGGCGGCGCTGTGCATCGGCGAGGCGGAAAACGATCTCGAGGTCCCTTTTGTGACGACCGGGGATTGGGGCTATCTGCGGTTGCGGCGGCCCGACTATGGTGACGCGGAGCTGAAGACGCGGGTGAAGCTGGTGCGGGAACAAAACTGGAGGGATGTTTTCGGTTTTTCAAGCACGAGGATGAAGGCAAGGCCCCACAGATGGCCAAAAGGTTTCTTGAACT
>JBEKXG010000333.1:0-5970 GCA_049512295.1 Syntrophobacteraceae bacterium | reverse complement strand
TATCCAACAGGTCCTCGACGGTTGACCTCTTTTTTTCCTCGCCGGGAATATCGTCGATGATCTGTCCTTTGTGCATCATTATGGTTCTGCTTCCCAATTCCAGGGCTTGCTGCATGCTGTGAGTGATCATGATCGTGGTGAGCCCTTCGTCTTCGACAAACCTTTTTGTAAGATTCACTACCTGTGACGCGGACTTGGGATCGAGCGCCGCGGTGTGTTCGTCGAGAAGCAATACCCCGGGCCTCGTAACAGCCGCCATGAGAAGAGTCAGGGCTTGGCGCTGGCCGCCGGACAGGGTGCCTATCACACTATCCAGCCTGTCATCCAGACCCATCTCCAGTTGTCTCACGTCTTCACGGTAGACGGCCCGCCGCGCGGAATTGAGTCTTATCCACGGATACCTCCTCCTGCCTCTCAGATAGGCCATGTGCAGGTTCTCGGCAATCGTCATGCCGGGGGCCGTCCCCATGAACGGGTTCTGGAAAACGCGAGCAATGTAGTTTGCCCTCTGAAAATCTTTCTTATGGGTCACGTCTTCGCCGGCTATTTCCACCGTCCCGGAATCCGGTAGAAACGAGCCCGCTATGGCATTTAGCAGCGTGGATTTCCCCGAGCCGTTCGTTCCGATGACCGTGACGAACTCCCCTTGCCGAACATGGAGGCTTATACCCCGCAACGCGTAGACTTCGTTTGTCGTGCCGGGATTGAACCGTTTATGAAAGTCCGTTACCTTAATCATTTCCGGCCCCCTTCCCCGCCGTTGTCCTCTGATGACGGCGGAGCGGCCGTGGCCCTGCCGGGAGCGGCCCTCGCGGGACCACTCTCCCCGCTCCCATTCTTCGCGCTTCCGTAGACCAGGTCTGCCTGTGCAAGGATTTCGGGCGGTATGGTCAGTCCAAGTTCCCGGGCCGTGTCCATGTTGACGCCCAGGGTCCTCGTCGTGTACCGTTCGAACGGGATATCTTTCGGGTTCTCGCCGTTGAGAATGCGGCCAACCAGGTGGGCGCCCTGGATGCCGCTGGATGAATAGTCATAGCCGAGAGCGAGAAGCGCCCCGTCCTTCAGCCGCTCGACGTCCGAGATGAAGATCGGGATTTTCTTCTCTCTCGCGGCCTTCACAATGGATTCGAAGGCTGAGAAAACAATATTGTCCGGTATGAGGACAAAAGCGTCTATCCTTTTCTCCACCAGGGACAGGGCCCCCTGGTACACTTCCGACGACCCTGTGACGGTTGTCCCGACAAAGGTAATATCCGAATAGGAACCGATCGCTTCCTTGAGTACTTCGAGATTTCGTACCGCGTTCAACTGCGAAGGGTCCCAGAGGCTGCCTATGGTAATTTTTCCAGGGAGAACGCGGTGTGCGATCTTCAGAAGGTCCCCAAGGGTTGCGAGGCCGTAAACCCCTGTAACATTGGCGAGATGATCGGCATCCGAATTTCCGGCCCCCAGGATGAAAGGGTCGGCAACCGTTGCAAAAACGACGGGCCTGTCCTTGATCCTGTTGATCGCCGCCTGGGTGCAAGCGGTGGAAATGGTGACTACCAGGTCCACGTTCTTTCTCAGGAATTCGTCGAGGATCGTATTGACGGTTGCCAGGTCCCCGTTTGCGTTCCGGATGATGAATTCCGCGTTCCGCCCATCCTGGTAGCCCATTCTTTCCAGTTCCTTGAGAAGGCTGTCCCTTGTTATGTCGAGTATGGGATGGTGGGTGACCTGCGCAACGCCTATCTTGCAGACCTTGGCCTGTCCGCCGGTGGCCCCGGTGAAATTATGTCTCACGCTGTATGCGGCAAGTACCGCGAGGACAACAAGCGCGCAGCCGATGCCGGCGAGGACCGGCCGGCGCCGAAGCCCCTCGGCGCGGGCCTTCAATGCTGCCCCCGCCCGTGAATCTCCGGAAAGTATCCTGGATAGAATCAGGGCAGCCAGGATGAAAAGCGCGGTGAGAAGCTTCAAATCGATGGGATTCAGCCCCGCGGAGAGGGCCAGGGCTATCATCAGGCGGAAGATAACCGACCCGGCAATAACCCCCAAAACCCTGGCGTAAATGGAGCGGGACCTGATGACGGATTCCCCGATGATAACCGCCGCCAGGCCGATCATAATGGTTCCGATGCCCATTCCGATATCGGCAAAGCCCTGGTATTGCGCGACCAGACCTCCCGATACGCCCGTAAGTCCGTTTGCCGCTGCGATGGCGTACACTTTCATCCGGTCCACGTCCACGCCTGCGGCTGCGCCCATAACAGGATTATTGCCCGTGCACCTCATGGAAATGCCCGCGTCGGTCCTGAAAAAGAGCGATACGGCAATCCAAAAAAGGAGAATGACGGGGGTCAGGACGGCCAGGGTCCAGATTTCCAGGGGAACGCCCGGATTCGTTTTTTCGAGGAAAGTGACGAATGTGGTATGTGCAAGCAGGGGAACGTTGGCTCGCCCCATAACGTGCAGGTTGATGGAAAAGAGTCCGGTCAGGACGAGTATCCCGGCCAGAAGGCCGTTTATCTTGAGGCGAGTATGTATGAGGCCGGTTGCCGCTCCTGCGGCGGACCCCGCAATGAATGCCACGGCGAGCGCAAGAAAGGGGTCCCAGCCCATTGCGATAAACACCGCCGAGGCGGCCGCTCCGAGCGTGAAGCTGCCGTCCACGGTGATATCGGGAAATTCATAGATCTTGAAAGTGATGAAGATCCCCATCGCAGTCAGCGCATAGAGAATCCCGAGATTCAGCGCTCCTACCCAGAGTCCCACGTGTCTATCCTTCTATTTCTATAAGGCCGACGGTCCCGTTTCTGAAGCTGCTTTTTCCCAGCAGGTGTTCCACCCTGAACACCTCGAGTTCAGTGGCCACCCTCCTTAGTTCCAGCTCAAACGTATTGATGTTGCGGCTTAGAGGCTCCTTTGAAAAAATTCCCGCATGGATATGGTGTGAGCCGCCGCCGGGGAGAAAAGCGCGCGCTTGCGGATCGGCGGCCTCCCGGTCCCGCAAGGCAACCCCGACCCCGAGGACAACGTTATTGATATCGCCCGGTTCCATGGGGAAGTGCATCCATTCCGGAAAGTTGGCCGGATCTAAGATGGCTTTCCCGTTTTTCGGACTGTTTTCAACAATGGGTGACCTCTTGAGATGCATGCCCCAGATGCCTTTGCTTTCCGCAAGGAAAACGACGCCAAGGACGTTTGCCCCGGATAGCTTGAAGAGTGCGGGAACCAGACTGTCGAGTGTCACGAAGCCCCCGTCTGCACCCTCGAAAAATGCAACATACCGGAAGGCGCCGCCAAATCCGAATCCATGAAGAAATCTGTATTCCATGCCCGGCTGCCGCTCTGAAAAAAGCATGAAATCCACCGCCGGACGCCTCACGGAGGGAAGGAAGAAAAGGCTCCGATCCACGATGAAGGACTCGCCGAAAAGTTTCCCGTACTCTTCATACCGGTCGCCGAGTGAGGCCAGGCCGGCGCCGAAGCGAAAGTCCCCGGCGCGGACGGCCACAACGTCTCCTTCCGTATAGGCCGCCGATGGGAGTTTCTCCTGCGAACCTATGGCAACGAGCTTTCCCGGGGCAGCTTGTCTTTGCTCGTATTGAAAAGAGATGCCGTCGATTTCAACTGAAACCGCCCCCATTGAGCCTTCTTCAGGATGTCCACCCGCCAGGATTTCCTCTTTGCTCGAACCCACGCGGAAAAATGAAAGGAGGCCAGCCGTTTCGAAAATCCTCATCACCCCGGGGGAAAGACCGCAGAGGATAATTTCCCCACTCGCTTTCTTCAGTTGCTTTTGAACCACGAGGAAGACGCGCAGACCGGCGCTGCTGATGTAGTTTACCTCCGTCAGATCGGCTACGATAGATCGATTTCCCTTCTGAATGAGGTCCGTGAATTCCCCTTGAATCCGGCTGGAGGTCATGCCGTCGATCCGTCCCCGGATATTCACACATTTCAGACCCCGTTCATCCGTTACAGTCCATTCGAGCATATTTTTCCTTAAATTATCGGTAGTTTAAACGGGGAAGCCATACTGAATCCCCGCCTTCACTCACGCATCCGTTTCTTGACAGGTCAAAGATTCGGGTATCGGGCCGGGTCACGGAGATAGTGCTATTTCTAAAGGAAAATGTCAAAAACTCATCAATCCCTTGCGTCCTGATTCGGGAATTCATTAAGGTGAAAATTCGAGCCTGCACTGAGTCGAGGAGCTGTCAACTGCCGGAAATGGCAGTGCGTCCAGGAAGTGTCCGGACCAGCCCCATTGGCATATCACTTGCCTGTTTGATTGAGAAATAGGATAATTGAACAGGCCTTCTGGGTGTTCCAGGAGCTTTATCGGGCAGAATCCAACCGAAGCACGATTCGGATGCATAGCGCGCGACGTGACGCATTATTCCGGACAGAGCGCACCGGCCATACCCTTTGGCCACTTTGCAGGAAAGCACATGACATATAGCACGTATGAAAATGCGGAACAAATCGAGGTATGCCAGGGAGATATCGATTACCGGGGTATCGTCGAGCATATCAATGACGGCGTGGTCATTATCAGGGAAGGGAAAATCGTCTTTGCTAATAATGCATTCTACGGGATCTCACGAAAAGCGCCGGAGCAGGTCATCGATTCGGAATTTTCGGATTATATATCCTCTGCGGACCGCGAAAATGTAATCAATTACTGCAAGGAGCGGCTTTTCACCGAGGGATTGCCCGATACCATCGAATTCGTCATGTCCAGAATGGATGGAGAGGCGATAATCGAGATGAAGGTGAACATCGTGGAATGCGGGGGCAGTCCGGCAATACTCGGCGCATTGACGGACATCACTGAGAGGCGAAAAACCAGGCTCGACCTACAAAGGATGAAAGATCGGCTCGAGAGCATAATCCACTCCATGCATGAGGTCGTGGTTTCCCTTTCCGTCAGGGATTACTCTATTATTTCCATTAACCCTGCCGCTGAAGCTCTCTACGGGATTCCCCTCAGGGACTTCACCCTCGGACAGTTTCATATTGTGGATTTCGTGCATCCCGATGATGTAGAGAGAGTGAATCAATTCTATCTGAATTTGCCCGAAGCCGAATTCGACGAAATGGAGTACAGGATAGTCAGCAACGACAAACAAATCAAATGGGTCCTGGATGAGGGCCATGTCGTATATTCACATAAGGGCACCATACGAAGAATTGACCATGTCATCAGAGATATTACCGATGAGAAGAGAGTGAGCGACGCTCTCAGGCAGAGCGAAGCCAAATACAGGGATTTCTTCGACTCGACCAGCGATATGGCATTCACACTTACTCCGAAGGGCCGTTTCGTTGACATTAACGATGCCGGATTGAAGCTTCTCGGCTTCGAGAACAAAGAGGAGGCGCTCGGAAGCAATGTGGAAGATTTCTATGTAGATATCTCGGAAAGGGCCAGGCTCGTTGATGAGATCTACGCAAAAGGCCATGTCGAAGGCAAGCAGGTAAGGTTCAGGAACAAGGCCGGAGACATCATCGAGGTGGCCGTCACGGCACGCGCCAAGGTCGACGACTCCGGGCAATTGCTTTACCACCAGGGTATCGTACACAACATCACAAAAGCGCTGGAAGACCAGCGGAACAAGGTCCTGCGCAATGCGGCAGGAAGCATGTGCCATTACCTCAATACGCATCTCATGCACCTGCTGAACTCCAAAGACGGCGTGCACGAACTAATGGCGTCAATGGATATTCTCATAAACAATTTGTCTCAGGGAGAAGGTTCTCATGAGGCCGTTCAGCGGATGAACGGCGCAATGAAGGACATGCGCTATTTCTTTGAGGGAATAAACAAGGCATATGAAAGAATCTCAGAAGTAACCAGAGCCTTCAACAAGGCTTTCCACTACAAAGAGGAATCCTACTTGAACAGCACAATCCTTGACATCTTTAAGGCATACGGGTACGAGGGTGAAGATGGATAATGTCAAAGTAATTGTTCAGGGGGGT
>JBEKXG010000332.1:0-5980 GCA_049512295.1 Syntrophobacteraceae bacterium | reverse complement strand
CGGCAGCCTGGGCGAGGGCGGCGCTGTTTCGAAGGTTCAGCCTCGATCCCGCGATAGTGCGTACCCCCCTGCCCTGCCCTGTCAGCTCGAAATGCCCCCAGTTGTTGATCTCCCATAGCAGAAACCCCTTGTTGACAAACCACCCGACAGCAGCCCTGAAATATTCGATGTCCCTTTTTTCAGAAATGACCGGCGGCAATGAGAATCCGAGTTTCTTCATCTGGGAAGCGGAAAACCGCTGTTTGGCGATGCGCTCCAGGTTGTTCCTGGTTGCGCTGAGCAGGACCATGCCGGCGCAGGATTGTAAGGCCTGCACCAGGTCGTTTGCCGAGCCTATCTTGAGGATTAGGGTTTCATTCTGCTTTGTTTTGGCGTCCGGAGGTTTCTGTAGCTCGTCCAGAATTTCCTGCCTGTGGGGGAATTTAGATTTGAAGCCGATACCCGAGGGGACTTCGTTCCTTATTTTCTTCCAGATTGCGGCGGCTGGTTCCGATTTTGTCCCCACCTTGAAAAGCCTGTCCCCTGAACGAAGGGGTTTTGAACAGTCAAGATATACCTGTGCGCCGGCTTGCGCGTAGAGAATCTTTTTCCCTGCGCCGTCAAGGATATCCGATACCGAAAAGGCCTCCTCCTCTCTGCCGGTGGAGGATTCCGGACGAAGCCGGTCGCCCTTTGCGATCAGAGAGCGCAAATCCACCAGGACTCGGCTGCCCAGAACGGACTTGACCGTGGCCGACCATGCGCCGCTCGATCCGGAACGGTGCGGCGAGAGAATTTTCCCGGACCCGGCCTCGTCCAGGTGACCGGAGGTCAGGCGCCTCGAAGGGGCCTGCGCAAGTAATTCCCTGGCAAGCATCAAAGCTTCTTTTTCTTCGGCGCCGGATTCGGCGTCCAGAATTGCGCGATAGGCTTTTACAACGTCGGCAACATAAGCCGCGGGCTTCATCCGGCCTTCTATTTTGAATCCGGCGATTCGCAGCCGCTTTAGTCGTGGGATCAGCGGGAGGGCGCATAAATCGTTGCACGAAAGGAAAAACCCCTCCTTTTTCCCCTGACGGAACCTTAGGCGGCATGGCTGGACACACTCACCGCGCAGGCCGCTTCGCCCCCCACGGAAGCTGCTCGCCAAACACAGCCCCGAGTAGGAATAACACAAAGCCCCGTGAATAAAGATTTCCAGTTCGGCTTCGGTGCCGGAGCATATTTTTTCGATTTCCCCCGGGTTCAGCTCGCGGGCAAGTACCACCCGGTCGGCGCCGATTCGCTGCAGAGCTCTTACCCCGGCTGAATTGTGAACGGCTGTAAGTGTGCTGGCGTGAAGTCTAAGATTGGTGAAGAAGCGCCGGACCAGATGAAAAATCCCGGCGTCCTGGACTATCAGTGCATCCGGTTTGAGCGATGAAAGAGCATTAAGGGTGTCGAGTAGTTCCGGAATTTCCGTCGCAGCGATCTGGCTGTTCAGCGCGGTGTAGAGGCGCACGCCCCGCTTGTGCGCAAACGGGATGAGCGTGGCGAGGTCCTCGAGGGAAAAGTTGGAGGCGGTCGCCCGCGCGCTGAACCTTTTCAAGCCCAGATAGACCGCATCCGCGCCGCTTTGCACAGCGGCAAAAAAGGATTCGATATTACCGGCCGGAGCCAGCAGTTCGGGTTTAGTGTTCACATTGATTGCCTGTATAAATCAATCTTTCAAATCAAGTTAGAATAGAAATCAATCAAGTTTAATACAAACGTATGTTTCTGAGAAGCCTATCGCCCTTTCCTGTGACGGAAAAATTCTTTACTCATGCGGAGAATACAGACTATAATCTCCGCATGAGGTGCGGAGAATGAATGTTTATATCTATGACAAGCCTGATTGGCCCAAGTTCCGCTGGAACCGCGAACGGCTGGACGTCCGGCTTGCCGCTGCACGCTATAACCAGGGACGACTGATCGGGCGGATGAAGGAGATCGGGTTTTCCTTTCGCTGTCAAGCCACTTTGCACACCCTGACCCTGGACGTTCTCAAATCTTCAGAGATCGAAGGGGAAATACTCGATAAGGAACAGGTCAGGTCCTCCATAGCCAGGCGCCTCGGCATGAATATAGGGGCTATGACGCCGGTAAGCAGGGACATCGAGGGTGTGGTTGAGATGATGCTCGATGCTACGCAAAACTATGGGAATCGCCTGACCCTCGAGAGGTTGTTCGCTTGGCATGCCTCTCTCTTTCCGACCGGACACAGCGGGGTGAGAAAAATCAAGGTCGCTGCCTGGCGCGACGATGCCAAAGGTCCAATGCAGGTTGTATCGGGTCCCATTGGTCGCGAACATGTCCATTTCCAAGCTCCGCCTGCTGATCGGCTGGAGAAGGAAATGGCGGCCTTCCTCGACTGGTTTAACGGTGACGATGGCACGGATCTGGTCTTGCGGGCATGTATCGCTCACCTCTGGTTCGTAACCATCCATCCTTTCGAGGACGGCAATGGCCGCATCGCACGTGCGATAGCCGACATGACACTGGCAAGGTCGGAGCAAAGCGCACAGCGGTTCTACAGCATGTCAGCACAAATCCGGCAGGAGCGCGATGCTTACTACGGGGGACTGGAAGCTGCACAGAAGGGAACACTCGATATTACCGACCGCCTGGAATGGTTCCTGGACTGCTTGGGCCGCGCTCTCGACGCTGTGGAAGGAACACTTTCGGCAGTATTCAAAAAGGCCCGGTTCTGGAAATCCTGCGCGGCCCTGCAGCTCAATGAGAGGCAGCGGCTGATTCTTAATAAGCTCATGGACGGTTTCAAAGGCAAACTGACGTCATCCAAATGGGCTGCCTTGGCTAAGTGCTCGCAAGATACGGCATTGCGTGACATTCAGTATCTTGTGGAACGCGGCATTTTGACGAAAGATCCCGGTGGTGGTCGCAGCACGAGTTATTCCCTTGCTGAGATAGATTAAGATTTGGCCCTATTTTGTCCCGAACACCCGATCGAATATAACGTCAACGTATTTGAGGTGATACTTCAGATCGAATATGGAATCGATCTCCCCGGCTGTCAGCCGGCTGGTTACCCGCTCATCGTCTCTGAGTTCATCTCTGAGGTCGCCGCCCTTGCTCCAGACCTCCATGGCGTCCTGCTGCACTATCCGGTATGCATCTTCTCTCGATATCCCTTTTTGAACCAGAGCAAGCATAACCTGCTGAGAAAAGAAAAGGTTCCCGGAAATGGACATGTTCCGTTTCATGTTGTCGGGAAACACGGTAAGCCCGTCGACAACGCGTGAGAGGCGTCTGAGCATGTAGTCTAGAAGAATTGTGGAATCAGGACCTATGACGCGTTCGACTGACGAATGGCTTATGTCGCGTTCGTGCCACAGAGCCACGTTTTCCATTGCTGCCAGGGCGTTGCCCCGGAGCACGCGCGCCAAGCCGGAGAGATTCTCCGAGGAAATCGGATTGCGTTTGTGGGGCATTGCAGAGGACCCCTTCTGGCTGGGTGAAAAGTACTCTTCGACCTCTCGGATCTCGGTATGCTGGAGCAGGCGAATCTCGGTTGCAATCTTCTCGATGGAACAACCGATTATGGCCAGCGTTGAGAAAAACTGCGCGTGCCGGTCGCGCTGGATTATCTGTGTGCTGACTGAAGCGGGCTTCAGTCCAAGTCGCGCGCAAACGGCCTCCTCGATTTCCGGGGCGATATTTGCGAATGTGCCGACCGCGCCGGATATCTTCCCAACCCGAATGGTTTCGCGGGCCTGCAGCATACGGTCCCGGTTGCGCTCCATTTCCGAATACCAGACCGCGAGCTTGAGCCCGAACGTAATCGGCTCGGCGTGCACGTTATGCGAGCGCCCGATTTGCACCGTGTTCTTGAATTCTAAAGCGCTTCTTTTCAGCACCGAAAGAAGCTTTTCGAGATCTTCGAGAAGAAGGCCGGAGGCTTCTGTCATGAGAAGTCCGAAAGCAGTATCCAAAACATCGGACGATGTAAGGCCCTCGTGGATAAAACGCGCCGAAGGACCAACGAATTCAGCTACGCTGGTAAGAAATGCTATAACATCATGCTGGGTCTCGCGCTCGATCTGCTCGATTCTGTTTACGTCAAAATTGGCCTTTTCCTTGATGCTTCTGAAGTCTTCAGGGGGTATCCCGCCTCTTTCGAAAAGCGCTTCACAGACTGCAAGCTCGATATCCAGCCATTTGCGGTACTTATTCTCAAGTGTCCAAATCCGTCCCATTTCGGGACGAGTGTAGCGTTCGATCATTTTTTTCTCCCGGGATGAAGCTGAATTAAACTCAGGCAGTTCTTCATATCCCCTTCGGGCCACCCTTGAAACCACGAAAAGGCCGTAGGATGGGTGAAGCGAAGCGAAACCCATCAGCAACTTTTCGGAACCGTTCTTATGTTTTCCGCAGGGCTAGAATAATTCAAACGCAGCCGAAACACAAACCGGTGATTGAAGTCTAAGTGGCTGCGGTCGCCTTGAATTGGAGTCTCAAAGCGGTGTATCTTGGCGCTCATATGTCAATTGCGGGCGGAATCCACCGTGCTTTCGACCGCCTCAAACAAATCCGGGGTAACGCCCTGCAGATTTTCACCACTAACCACAGGCAGTGGCGTGTCGGCGAACTCAGCCCACAGGCAATTGAACTCTACAAATCCAGGTGGGAGGAAAGCGGGCGCATTCCGGTCGCCGCCCATGACAGCTATCTCATAAATCTTGCCGCAAGCGACGAGTTGATTCTCTCCAGGTCGATTGCCGCTTTTGCCGAGGAACTGAGGCGTTGCGCGGAGCTTGGGATAAAATACCTTATAATGCATCCGGGCGCTCACGTTGGTGATGGTGTGGAGACTGGTCTTGTTCGTCTTGTAAAAAACCTGGACCGCGCAATTGAAACTTCCAAAGTCGAGTCGGTCTCCGTGCTCGTCGAAAACACGGCCGGGCAGGGATCGAGCCTGGGAGCGACCTTCGAGGAAATAAGCTTCATTTTGACAAACTCCCGATTCGGCAAAACAATGGGCGTATGCTACGACACTTCTCACGGATTTGCAGCGGGATACGACATGCGCGAAGAAGAGGCATACTCTCTTGTGCTCGCGAGATTTGACGAAGCAATCGGAATCGACCGACTCAGATTCTTTCACCTGAATGATTCCAAGCGTGAACTCGGCTCCCGCGTTGACAGGCATGAACACATCGGCAAGGGCAAAATCGGCTTGAATGGATTTCGGCTCCTGCTGAACGACCCAGGGTTCCGCCATCACCCGATGGTCCTGGAGACCCCCAAAGGCAAGGACCTCAAAGAAGACAAGGTAAACATGAGGGTCCTGCGCTCTCTTCTGGAATTCCACAACGAGCGCTAATTCTTCAAATAGCTTTCCAATGCGGGAACCTGAAGGCCCGATATTCTTGCGCCGGTATCCGTTACGAAAAGAGGTGTTCCATCTACTCCGATTTCACCGGCAATGGCTCTATGCCTGGCAAGCATTTCTTCGCCCGCCTCGCATTTCTTGGAACCTATATCCTTGTCCGACTGAGCAAGATCGATTGCGGCTTCACGATTTTTCGCGCACAAAATCTGCACGCTCTTTTCAGGAGATTTGGGATGCATTTCCAGGGGGATGAAGAATAGATAGAGCGTGTAATTGTTCTGTTTCTTGAGCCATTCGTAGGCCTTTCTACAATACGGACAGTCGACATCGGAAAACATGATGACCTTTTTGGCTCCATTTCCTCTCTTGATCTCGATGGCATCCTTCAAAGGCAGCTTGGAGACATCGACCCGGTTTACTTCTTCGAATCGTTTCTGGGTTAGGTTCACTTTATCCCTGGTGATGAGGTTCCCTCCCGCGAACAGGTATGCTCCGTCTTTTGTCACGTAGTATATCTGCTTTCCTCTCGAAGGCTCCTTGGTCACAAGCTCATAGAGACTCCCGAGATCTCTTGCCTCGATCACTTCGATCTGTGGAGGGAAAAGATTCTTCACGATTGGAAGCCCT
>JBEKXG010000331.1:0-6014 GCA_049512295.1 Syntrophobacteraceae bacterium | reverse complement strand
ATGTGGGTGTCGAAACGTTCCGGATGCTTCGGGAAATGGAACGGGAGCACCTCGACCGTATTAGCGGCATCCATAGTGAACTGGCGAAGGGCCAAGTCGATGTCGATTCGTGCCGCTTCTACGCCTTCGATACGGCCGACAAAAAAGAGGTCCTGAAAAGGATCGCCAGGGAAAGAAAATTTGTCGGGAAAGCCTGTCTTGACGATGTCGCCGCTATCGAAAGCGGCATGGAACTGGAAAACAAGAGCATCAATTTCTTCACCGATCACCTGAAACAGGCTGCCACCTCGGTTGAGCGCGAATTCCTCAATTACATGATCGCCGAAGAGAGGTCGCACTACATCATTCTATCCGATCTCAGGTTCTATTATGTCGATCCGGGACACTGGTTGATGGAAAAAGGCAGGACGGATCTTGACGGAGCGGGCGGAATAAGCTGATCGTTCAGGCAGCATCTTCCTGATATTGAATAATTTTCCCTGGTTTCTAATTAGCGTCCATCCGGAAACCCCGGATAAGAACTCCACGCCCCGCGAGGTTTCTGTTCGGAAAGGAGGGATTTTTTGTTCTGGCTAGGAAATCGAGGCCTTCCGCGGAGGCGTACGTGAAAGAAATCCGCGCTCCGCGAGGTCCGAAGATTGACACCGCCAGAGCCTGCCCCGGACTCGATCCGGGGGCGGAAAAGGACCCTTTCCGATAGTTTGCTCACCTGTTCATATGCGTGGAGTCAATTGCGCTAAACGGATAGCTCCCGTAAAGGGGGTGGAAATCTATCGAATCTGACTCCGGGCTGCTTGACACGTTTTCGAAAACCTCGTATAAGAAAGGCCACATTGTTCTATGGCATAAGGTACAAATAAGTTTAAAAGGGAATCCCGTGAGATTCGGGAGCGGTCCCGCCGCTGTGAACGGGGACGAAATCCGATTGTGCCACTTTTTCGCGCGAGCGAGAAGGGAAGGTTCGGAGAGTAGGCTGATCCGTGAGTCAGAAGACCTGCCTGATGTTGTCTGGTGAACCCGTGCGCGGAACTACCGGGTCAACCGGAATTAAGGATCAAGTAAACAGGGTGCAATCCTTAGGGCGTTTTAGCTCTAAGGATTTTTTTTGCCCTGTGCGATTTTCACGCATCGCTTCTTCCCGGTGGCCTTTTCGCTAAGACAGGTGCTAATCGGGTTGCTCCGAAGAGGGAACCTTAAACCGTCGGATGGGAGGATTGCGCAATGAAAAATAAAAGTCTCTTTTTGCTGCCGCTGCTGGTCTTTTTGGCCGCCGGAACGCTCAACTGCCACGCGGCCCATGGCGAAGGGTCTTCGGCCGGGAAGGCGATTCTACTGGTGGCTTTTGGGACAAGCGTTCCCGAAGCGCAGAAATCTTTTGATCTGATCGAAGCGGAAGTCAAAAAGAGTTTCCCGGGCGTGGAAACGAGATGGGCGTTCGAATCGAGGATTATTCGCGCCAAACTGGCCCGGGAAGGAAAGGTGCTCTTTCCCCCCGAAACTGCCTTGGCAAAGTTGATGGATGAAGGCTACACACATGTGGCGGTAGTTTCGCTCCAAACCATTCCCGGAAGGGAATTTCACGACCTGCACCACAATGCCCTCCTTTTCGGACAGATGGCCGGGGGTTTTCAACAGGTTCGGGTTGCCTGGCCTCTACTTTCATCACATGAAGATATGGAACGGGCAGCCAGGGTAATGGTTAAAAATATACCCGCCGGGAGAATGCCTGAAGATGCCGTGCTGCTTATGGGGCACGGCACGGGGAAACACCCGTCCGATGCCATTTACCTGGCTATGTATCATATTCTGCAGGACCTCGATCCCAATGTATTTCTTGCCACCGTGGACGGCTATCCAGGCATAAACGACATCGTGCCGAAACTCAAAGAGAAAAAAGTCGGCAAGGTTTACCTCATGCCTTTCATGGCGGTTGCCGGCGACCATGCCCTCAATGATATGGCCGGGGATAAACCGCAGAGCTGGAAGTCAACCCTGAGCAAAGGTGGTTTCGCCTGTGAAGCCGTGCTTAAGGGAACCGCTGAATATCCGGAGATTGTCGATATTTGGATTGACCATCTGCGAGAGGTTTTCGATCGGCTTTGAAATTTGTTTTTGCTCTTCCTGCTCTCTGTGATTTCCGGCCGGCCGCCCGGCAGGGCCTGGTGGTTGATGTGCAGATTCAGGGGAAGCATTCCCCCCGCCTCGTGGAGCGTGAAGTATGAGAAAGACCAGGTATAAGCTGTGTTTGACGGTCCTGATGGCAGTATCGGCAATCATGATCGCTTGCCCGGTCCTTGGGCAGGACTCGGTTGAACCTGAGCAACCGGCTCCTGTTCCCGCTCGGTCGGAATCCTCCAGGGAAGATTCCAAATCCTTTCCCGATTGGTTTCCCAAACTTGTTGGAGCGCAATTCAACGGCATATATCAAAACATGCCCCCCTTTCACAGTCCATACGAGGGCAAGAACAGCCTGAGTTTCCAAAATGGCCGCGGACATGACGTCACCCATACCTATGGAGCGTATTTCGGTTCACAACTGGCTCCCGGGCTGCAGGCCTATTTTGACCTTGAGTTGTTCCAGGGAAACGGGGTCGGCGACGGTCTGGGGCTCGGCGGGTATGTGAACGGGGATGTCATCAGGGCCGGGTCGTCAAACCTGTCAAAGGTCCCCTATGCGGCGCGATTTTATCTCAGGTACTTCCTTCCGCTTTCCTCTGAAACCGAGAGGGTGGAACGTGGCCAGGATCAACTTGCGGGAGACCAGCCTGTCAGCAGGTGGGAACTGAAGGTGGGGAAAATGACGCCCACGGACGATTTCGACCAGAACCGCTATGCCAATAACAACCGGACCCAGTTTTTCAATTATGATTTCCTGTATAACACCGCATGGGATAATGCTTCGGATATCAGGGGCTACAGCTACGGGATAGTCGCATCCCTGTTCCAGCCGCGATGGAGGCTGGCCTTCGGCGTCTATCTGGAGCCTACTACCGCTAACGGCGCCAATTTTGTTTTTATTGACACCGGAGAGCTTGGATATAACCTGGAATTCACTTTCAAGCCAAACGATGCGGGAACTGTAGTCCGTCTGCTCTCCTATTTCAACGAGGCGCGGATGGGCAGCTACGAAGATGCGCTTGCACTTGCCCGTCAGACCGGGACGGTGCCCAGCCTCCTCGATGTTGAGAAGCCTGGCGGCACCAAATACGGTCTTGGGTTAAATTTCGAACAGCCGTTGGCAGATGATGGAGAAACAGGCCTGTTTGGACGCATGGGATGGAATGACGGCCACCACGAGACCTGGGCCTATACGGAAAGCGACCGGCATGCGAGCCTCGGCGCACAGGTAAGCGGACTGCATTGGAAGAGGCCTGACGACCGCCTGGGTGTCGCCTATGGAGTGAACGGTCTGTCATCTTCGCACAAGGACTACCTGGCTGCCGGCGGGGTCGGAATCCTCCTGGGAGACGGCGCATTGAATTATGGTTTCGAACAGGTCTTCGAAGTCTATTATCGCATCCAGGTTTGCAGGTATGTGCAAATCAGTCCGGACTTCCAGTTCATCCAGAACCCCGGCTATAACAGCGACCGGGGTCCGGTCGAAGTATACGGCTTGCGTTTGCGGGTAAGTTTCTGATCTCGCCCTGCTTTATCACCTTAAACCATCCCGCGCAGGGCGACGGGCACGGTGAACCTGTTCTGCCGCTGTCTCAGTTCACGAGACGAGTTCGACTATTCTGATGTCCACCCCCCGGACGCATTTCATGAGGATTACAAAAAGGTTATTAACCGGAATCTTCTGCTTCGGTCTCCGGGGGCTGAGCGTGACGGTGTAGAGTCCGCAAATGTGAATTTCTATTTCGAATTTGAGTGGTCTATATTCGAAGGAAGCGCAATCGTCCCCTGCGGAGTAAAAGAACTCGAGGTAAACGGAACTGCCCTTGTCAGTAGTGAAGAACCCCTGCCCTTCCTTTGCAAATGACCCGTTTGCGCCTCGCAGCTTTTGCTGAGATTCGGCGGCAAAATCGAATTTCAAATTTGTCAGTCTGTCACTGGACTCGAGCCTGAGCCGGTATTCGGCGAAACTCCGCAAAGACTCCAGGATGGGCGGTTTAATCCACACCCCGAAGCGCTCGGCAACCTCTGGATAAATCCTCAGGATATTTTCAAAATCGGTCTGAAGATGGGGTGGAAACCGGAGCATCAGCTCATGGAAATTGGACAGGAGTGGCTCGAGAATGCTTTGTACTGCCTCCGCCGGGACTCCGCCCAAAAGCATCTGCTTTCTGAAGCCCGGTAGACGAAGGTCTGGAAAGCTCTCGAATAAGTCGCCAGGATTCACTTTGTTCTCCGCAAAAAAGCCTTGAGCAGCAGTCGGCGTCAGATCGAAAAGGCGGTGCATATGCTCCGGAATCAATGTGATTCTTCCGTTTGGACATGCATAATGCCTGCCACCCGGGCATTGGGGCACAAGGGTTTTATATCGCTATCCAAACAGCCGCTCTTTTCTTTCAACTCTGCCGTTTCTCCGTATTAGTGAGGCCCGGCGGCCACCCCGGAAGTGTTCCCGTTTCTCCGGGCGGGCAAATGAAACTTTGGCATGCAAAGCCCGTATTGAGATATACTGGACTTCCTTGACCCGGATCGATCGGGCGTTTTAGCGCCGGTCGCAGAATAATCGGATATCTTGACCACTGGAGATCAATCAAATGAGAGTCTTTATCACCGCTCGGCTGCCGGAAGAAGTTTTGGCCCGGATCGCGCGAGAGCATTCCCTGGAGGCTTACGGCGAAGACCGGCCTATCGACAGGGAAAAGCTGCTGGCAGGCATTGAAGGAAAAGACGGGCTTCTGTGCACCCTCACCGACCTCATCGATGTCGAGGTGCTCGAACGGGCGCCCGGGCTCAAAATCATCGCCAACAACGGTGTGGGCTTCAATCATATCGATATTGAAGCTGCAACCGGGAGGGCAATTCCGGTAACAAATACGCCGGGAGTGCTTACCGATTCGACTGCCGACCTCGCATTCGCTCTGATGCTGGCTACAGCCCGCAGGCTCATAGAAGGCGACAGGATGACCAGGAGCGGCAAATTCGAATTCTGGGCACCTTTTCATTTCCTCGGCCAGGATGTCAGCGGCAAGACACTGGGCTTAGTCGGCTTTGGGAGGATCGGGAAAGCGGTTGCCCGGCGGTCCGCTGGATTCGACATGCAGGTGATTTATTACAACAGGACCCGGCTCGAAAAGGATGAAGAAGTCAGGTCGGGTGTTCGCTTTGCCCCTCTCGATGAACTGCTGAAAAAGTCGGACTTCGTATCTTTGCACGTTCCGCTTGGACCGGAGACACGCCACCTGATCGGCGAAAGGGAACTGGCAATGATGAAAAGCTCGGCTTGTCTGATAAACACGGCCAGGGGCCCGATTGTGGATGAAATATCTCTTGTTCAGGCGTTAAAACAGGGACATATCCGGGCAGCCGGCCTGGACGTCTATGAAAACGAACCCGCTCTTGCCCCCGGACTGGCCGAACTCGAGAATGTAGTCCTTCTGCCGCACGCCGGAAGCGCCACGCTGGAAACCCGCACCCGAATGGCCGTCATGTCTGCGGAGAACCTTCTGGCCGGGCTTCGGGGTGAACGCCCCCCCAACTGCCTCAATTGGGAGTCGATAAAGCGGTGAATGGGCTTTCGCCATGCTTCAAGGCGGGCTTTTGCGCCTTAGGTAATATGCCATGCGGGCAAAATCGTAACATGGGGCGTTGATAAAGACTGTGGGCCTTTAGCCTCTAACGTTGTGTGGTATGTAAGTCTATATTAAGAGGTCACCGGTCACTGGTCGAAGGTCGTCGGATGGAGACTATTTAGCAGTGTCCATCCGGAAACCCCGGGCGAGAACTCCACGCCCCGCGAGGTTTCTGTTCGGAAAGGAGGGATTTTTCGTTCTGGCTAGGAAATCGAGGGCTTGCGCGGAGGCGTACTTGGGTACGCCGCACAAGGAAGCCCGAAGATTGAC
>JBEKXG010000330.1:0-6030 GCA_049512295.1 Syntrophobacteraceae bacterium | reverse complement strand
GCTTTCCTCGTAAGACAAACTTACCAACGTGAAAAAAAACACCGGGTGAAGCGCCCTTGCGGGTGTCCCGCTACGCATATGAGCGCGTAGCGCGGAAGGTGCCCCGCTCGATTCATCTATCATCCGCCTCGGGATCGCAGCGGGACGCCTTGACGATGTTGTCGGGCAGCCCGACAGTCGCAAAGCCTGGAAAGCCGGAGGCAAGGTCCACCTCGACTTCCACAAGGCGTCCCCGGACGCCTTCCGCGCTACGCGAGGTACACCGCTAAGGGGTGTCCGCCAGGTGTTTCACGCAGCAATTAGTAGTGTTGTTAACAGGCTCTATGACGAGGATAGCGTCAATGCCGAGAGTGTAGTTGAAGAAAAGGCGGCTTGGTGGATAAAGGGACCGGGCCGCTTTGAAAAAATCTATGGGGAACGGATACTTCTACCTTTTTTCCCTTACCATTTGTTGTTTCTGTCCTTCCATTCTTCGTACTTCTTCCAAAGATCTCACAAGCCCCCCCAAAAACTTTGTTTTTTCACTCCTGAGAGAGACTTCCATCTGGTCGGATTCAAACGACCACCCACCATGCTCCCCAGTAACATATGATCCGAGAATGAGAATCCCTGAGACGATACCCATCAGATCAAGAAGGGTTAATTGCGAAGGTATCGAAGGTCTGGTGATTTGGCGTAATGTTGTGCGAGGGGCCGATCCTTGAAAAAACCGGAGGTGCTCAAATAAGGAAATCGTGGGTGTTGCCATCGGGTTCGATGATGCGAAAGAGTATCGGGTACTTGGGCCTATTTAGCAACTTCTCCCACGCGTCTCGAAAACGTTTCGCCTGCCCTTCGGGCGACAGCACGGGAGACGGCCCGTCGATGACTTCCGATGATTCGAGTTGGGCAGCGGTGCGGGCGATGGCGTCGTGAACACTTGAAGACGGCACGACGAGCAGGTGTACGGGCCTGCCTTCCTTTTCAGCAAGTGCGACTACATGGGTGAATAACAACTGCTTGTGCTTCGTAAAAAGCCGGTGCACAGCAATTCCTTTGTACCCGGTATCGGGTCCTTTTAGAACCTGCACGGTCATTACGATCAAGTCTTTGCTATCCGTGTCTGTCAACTCCAGGGCTTTGCGGACGTAATCGAGCGTGTGGTAATCACCAACGAAACAGAGCGTGTTGCCGGGGCGCACGCCGAGGCTCTCGTTGGACACGCTCTCTTGCGGGTGGGTCTGGAATTGATCCATCTCGACGTGCGCCGCCGTGCCTTGTTTTCGTTGGTTGATACGCTCAGAGACTTCAAAGATGATGAAAAAGATCAGCGAGAAGGCCACCCCGCTGATCGTTGCCACCTCTTTGGTGACGAAGTTTATTCCAGCTATCGAGAACAGCAGCGCGGCGATGACACCCAGTCCGATTGGAATCTCGTTGCCGCCCAGATTGATATTAAAAGGAACCTTCCACACGCGAGGCGATTTGTCTTTGAAGCGCAGCACTACCATTGCCAGTCCTTTAAAAGCAAATGACCAGATGACCCCAAAAGCGTAGGCCTCGCCAAGAACGTAGACGTCGCCGCGCGAGCCGACGATTGTCGCCAGTTGCAGGACCACGATGAGGTTGATCATCCTGTGGGTCGTACCGTACTTCTTATGCGGTTCACGGAACCAATCCGTCAGAACGCCGTCTTCCGAAACCCGGTTTAGGACGCCGTTAGATCCTATGA
This sequence comes from Syntrophobacteraceae bacterium, assembly GCA_049512295.1. Taxonomy (GTDB): domain Bacteria; phylum Desulfobacterota; class Syntrophobacteria; order Syntrophobacterales; family Syntrophobacteraceae; genus SbD1. Next base: position 4,319 of record JBEKXG010000330.1, on the reverse strand, counting down.
TTGCGGTATTAACGGCGCCCGATAACATTAGAAACCCGACGATGACGATAAAAGCCTGGAACAAGAGCGTTAATGACGGCGGGCCGGTTAGATATACCGCTATGCCGCTGATCAGATTATCGAAATACTGCGGCCGAATACTGTCTGGGATTATTGCATAGGCGAAAAAAGAAACCAGCGAGGTTAACAGTAAGGAATAAGCAAAAATAACAAATCCCGCACGCACCAGGTTTTGGTGCTTCGGATACTCGAGCTCGCGGTTGACCTGCGCGAGGGATTCCTCGCCCGACATCGCCAGGAACGAGTGCCCGAAGGCGATCAGGATACCGATCAGCCCAAACAGAACACCTGCGTTGGGCACAAGACCATAAAGCGGTTCGAGTGCTGCTTTCTCCGGTGCGGGTATCGCAGCCGGCGGCGCTTCAATGGATAGTTGCCGTAGAGCGCCCGGCATCATCTGGGGCAGCCACCCAACGGCATCGCGATTGAACGTGAGGTGGTCCGGCACCGGCGTTGGCGGCAACCGCTGCATGGCAGGATGCGTCAGGACCGTCAAGCCACACCACCCAATCAGCAGCACTATCATCACTGTCGTTACATACATGATCCTCAGCGCATCGTCCGATGATTCGTGGATGCCTTTCGTATTGCGCCACCAGAAGTAGAGTGTCACGAGCACAGCAAGGCCCGCGGCCAACAAATTTATCTCAGCCTTCGAGGGAGCCCATGGATGACCGAAATATGTGACCGTCTGCGCAGCGAGGCCGACGATATACTGCCCTGCCGAAACACCAGAGATCGGCCCCGTCAGGATGTAGTCGAACATCAAGGCGGAGACCGAAAGTTTGGCGAGGGTGCCGCCCATCGCCTCTTTGACGACGCGATAGACCCCGCCGCGCGTAAACATCCCGCACGATTCGATATAGACAGCTCGAACGGCGTAAGAGAAGAGCATCACGCCGAAGATGAACCATGGAGCCGCATGTCCGACCGCTTGCTCGGCGATGCCACCGACGTAGAAAGCCGATGAGCCGAGGTCGTTGAGGACAATGGCGGCAGCGCGCCAGAAGGAAATGAACGAGAGCATCACCGATGTGACGACGACCACTTTTGTCGTCCGTTTGGCTGGTTTCATCGGATCTCCGTGAATGTGAAAAAGTTGGGGTCGCACGCTATGACGGCACCCTTTGGTGCCACAAACGCAAGAAAATATTCACTACCGAAAGAGCTTTGGAAAAGACCTCCAGTGGCCAACCTACAAGAGAATCGGGCTGAAGCGAGCGGCCTATAGAATCCTGGCGGGCTCGGACAACAGGATCCTTGGCGCCCATATTCTGTCGGATTATGCATCGGGCCTCATCAACACGCTCAAGGATGCCATGCTGAACGAGACATCCACGGATGCGCTCTATTGGCAAAACATCATGAGCCCCTTCCCCACAAGGGAGAGCGACCTCATTTATATGCTGAAGCCCTTTTTGGAGTAGGCTCTTGGATTTGGAATGCAAAGTCCTTTGGAAATCAACCCTTCAGGCCGCCAAACATGGATAGATCTTAGACAAGCATGCTGCGGCTCAGTGCGCAGGATTTCCAGTTGCCTGCCAGCATTAACTGCGGATTAATTGTTCCTGTAGAAGGTGTTCACGCTAAAATTTCCGGCTTATTCATCGGACAGCGTAAAACCGTCTCCTTACAGTTTGCTCTTGATTGAAACCACAGGTGCAAAGACGCTCAACCCGACTGCCGGCGTTGTTCTGCCGGACCGACGCCTGCTGAGAGGTTAAGAGCGGTGTTGATGACACCAACATGAGAAAAGGCCTGAGGGAAGTTGCCTACCAGCCGCTCTAAATTTGGATCGTACTCTTCGGCGAGCAGCCCAACGTCGTTACTCACGCTCAATACGCGTTCCAACATCGCGGCCGCTTCCGCCTTTCGGCCCAGCAGCACATAATTGTCGGCAAGCCAGAGCGCGCAGGGTAAAAATACCCCCTCTCCCGCGGGAAGACCGTCGATACCGGAGGCTGTGTTATAGCGGCTCACGAAACCAGAGCGTAACAAACTCCGCTCAATTGCCGCTACTGTACCCATAACCCGCGAATCTGACGCAGGCAGAAAGCCAACAAGGGGAATCATCAACAAGCTTGCATCCAGTTGCTTGGAGCCGTATGCCTGAATGAAGCTGTTAAGCGATACATCGAAGCCCTTGCGGCAGACATCTTCATGAATCGCTTTGCGCAGCTCGCGCCATTTTTCAAGCGGCCCTGCAAGCCCCCGCACTTCCATCGAACGAACTGCGCGGTCTACTGCTACCCAAGCCATGACTTTTGAATGAGTAAAATGCTGCCTCGCTCCCCGCACCTCCCAAATCCCCTCGTCGGGATCCTTCCAGGCCTTCTGCACAAAATTTACTAACGATCTTTCTAAATTCCACCCGGCGTCCGTCGTATGCAGCCCTACTTTGCGGGCCTGAAACATTGAATCGAGTACCTCGCCGTAGACATCCAACTGGAACTGTCCGCTTGCAGCGTTGCCGATGCGCACCGGTACCGAGTGTTCGTAACCCGGGAGCCACGGAATCTCCAATTCCGTTAGCCGCCTCTCGCCCGCCAGCCCATACATAATCTGCGTCTTATTAGGATCCCCGGCCACTGCACGCAGCAGCCATTCTCTCCACGCTTTAGCTTCTCCGGTATAGCCGCAATTTAGAAACGCATATAGGCTCAATGTAGCATCGCGAAGCCAGCAATAACGGTAGTCCCAATTGCGGACACCGCCAATATGTTCCGGCAAAGAAGTAGTGGGCGCTGCCACTATTCCGCCGGTCGGAGCATATGTTAGAGCCTTCAGCGTGATAAGTGAGCGCAAAACCTGTCCCTTCCAGGCACCGCGATAAGAGCAGAGCTGAGACCATTCGTTCCACCAATTTAACGTCTCCAGCAGCGCGGCTTCCGGATCAATCGGCGCCGGCAGCGGTTCATGCGATGCATGCCACATCAGAGCGAAGGGGATGCGTTCCCCCGATTTGATTTCAAAATCACAAACAGTCGTAAAATCTTTGCCATGAAGCTCAATAGGAGTCTGGATGCAGAGCGAATCGGGGCCTGCAGTGGCGTGGATACCGCCGTAGCAGCGTTCGACCCAGGGCATTATCGAGCCGTAATCGAAACGAATTATCAGCTCGTTGTGCATGTTGACCGCGCCGCTTCTGCCTTCAACTATCCGAACCAGATTCGGAACAGAATCCCGGCTCGGCATAAAATCGATTACAGCCGCAGTTCCGCTGTCCGTTTCAAACTCTGTCTCCAAGACAAGCGTATCGCCCTGATAGCGTCGCTTCACCTTAGCGTAATTGCTCGGAGCTAGAAGCCAACGTCCATGCCGCGCTGTTCCCAGAAGGGCCGAAAAGCAGGCGCCTGAATCAAAACGCGGCAAACAGAGCCAGTCGATCGAGCCGCCGCGCGAGACAAGTGCAGCAGTATGACAATCGCCGATAAGAGCGTAGTCCTCTATGCGTTCCGCCATGGATTGTTCCACTAAACGGTGAAGCCCTGAAGCTGTAAGAGAGCGGCGCAACCTGGCGAGGCATCCGGTGTGATAACTTGCCCGAAGAGCACTCGCCAGCTCGGGCTTTGGTCCTTCGTCCAATCGATCAAAAAACATCACTTCCAAACCCGCTCTGCTTTCCCATCGGTCCCGGCAGAAGCCCAATCGGGCCGGCTCCTGTAATAAGGCGCACGCCGAGCGACGCGGACAAGTCGTAGTTAAGCAGATCGCCGATGCGTTTACTGATGGTGCACCAATGTTTCCGGCTTGGTGCGGTTCAGGAAAGATAGTTTGCCAAGTCCTTCATAGCCTTCACAATATCATCCATCGCCTCGTGCATTCCTTCACCGTAAGATATGCTCTCCGGTTTTCCTTCTTTTCCGATCTTTTCCTGAACTTCGGACTTGAGTTTTTTTAATCTTTGAGCATGTTCTTCAAGTTGGGCTCGGCGCCTTTCCTCAATGTCTTTGATGATCTCAGGATTAATTTGCTGGAGGAGTTCATCGGCCTCAGCAAGTATCTGTTCGATGTCTTCGTCTTTGAAAGTCTTTGGCATGATGTTGCCTTTCTACCGGATTACCAGTTCTCATTTCATGAAATATAAAGACCAGAGGCTCAACTGTCATTGCCTGCCCCTTTTAACCCACGGTTGCCTCACAATGGCGTTGACTTAGGATCATTTTCGCCCCCATTTACCATAGCAACTCTTTGATTTCCTGGGGAAAGAACGGCCTGGTCTTGTTTTGTATTTTCCCCAGCCGATTTCTATTATGCAC
>JBEKXG010000329.1:0-6054 GCA_049512295.1 Syntrophobacteraceae bacterium | reverse complement strand
CTGTTTGCTAGCCTGCGGACCGATAATTCCGAGCACCTGGTCCTGGGTGATCAGCTTGAGCGCAACGGCTATTGCGGATTCCGCCTTGGATTCGTTGTCTATGTAAATGAACTCCAGTCTATAGCTCTTGTCGCCGACCCTGAGGCCCCCCGCGCCGTTGATCTCGGCTATCCGGATTTCAGCGGCGTATTTCGAACATTCCCCAACCTTGGGAGCGTCACCCGTTAAAGGGATGTTGAAACCGATCCTGATTGTGTCGGCGCTCCGGACCGGAGTGGCAAGGGTCAAAGCAACCAGAAGAACCAATCCTGAAAAAACGGCCAATTTCCGCATACTGTTCCCCTGTTTGGTTGATTGGTTCTGAAACAGGTTCTCTTATTGAGTTCCGAGCTGAATTGAGTTCCGAACTGAAAGACCTCGGTTCCACCCGGCCAAGCGTTCATTACCGCACAACAATAAGGCTGTCAATTGAGATAATCGGGGAGATGCGGCTGAGAAAGATTGAGGAGACGGTTTGACAAGATTGATAATAACCTGGCGGACTTCAGAAAATGAATCCCGGTGGCCACATTGTGCAACCGTCATTTACATGGCGACCAATCCGGCAGTGTTTGAGAGGCTCGGTTCGAGAGGATTTGGCGGCAGGATCGGCCTTGTACCACTCGCCTTACACCCAAGGCATTATGCCACACCGCCCCTGCCTACTTTTGTCCTCGCAAATGATGCAGCATAAGCTATTTTCAAGGACCAAGAAGGACCGTTCCATCGCCATCGCCATCGCCACGGTCTGGAAGACCTATATGAAGCCAAAGCTTATTTTATCCGGAGAAAGAGCGGCCTCGGCAGACAATGATCAAGAGGAGCTTGTCTAAAATGTTTAAAATAAACCATCTCAGCATCAGAGGTTTCAGGCGCCTGTATGACATTGACCTGGAAATGCGCCCGCTCATGGTCGTGATCGGAGCAAACGGCGTCGGTAAAACATCTCTATTGGACACCATCTCTCTCTTGTCGGCTTCCGCCGAAAGCAAGCTGAACGGCAGGTTAAATGAAATGGGCGGGATAACTTCTGTGCTAACCCGGGGTAAGGCCGATGAGTTGGTTTTTTTGGTAGATATGGAAGTCCCACATTATAAACCATTGAAATATGAGCTCCATCTTGCTGCGAAGGGACATTCGTATGCTGTTTCAAAGGGAATGCTTTCTCAACAGAGAATAAGTAAGCCAGGGTCATTTACCCGTATAGAATCACATTATGATGATGTCCGGAACTGCTCCTTCTGCTATCGGACCTGCTTCGTGAGGCCTCCCGGCGAACCCAGATCATAGTGGCAACCCATTCCGACAGCCTCATCAGGTTTCTTAGACCTGAAGAGGTCGTTGTGATGGATATAGACGTGGATGGTCATGCAAGCGCTGTATGGGCGGACAGGCTGGACCTGGGAAAATGGCTTTCGGACTATACATTGGATGAAGTGTGGCGAATGGGACGGATGGAGGGGCGGTCATGAAAATCTCTTTGCTGATCGAGGGCCGCACGGAGAAAGCCTTTCTGCCTCATTTGCGCCGATTTTTTAAAACACGCCTGTATGGTAGGATGCCCAATATTGACCCTCTTCCGTATCATGGTCCCACTAGGAAAAAACCCTGAGGATGTAGATCACGATAAGCCTCCTGCGTATCGCATCAAGGAGTTGTTCGAAGCGGGCAAGTGTCGGAGTTCTTATGTGAAAGCCCGGGATGTCAACCGGATACTGCAGGGGAAAGACTTGCTTGTCTCCGCTAACGCTTGTCCGGAGCTAAAAGCCCTTCTAAACACTAAACTTCAACTCTGTGGTGGAGACATTATACCTTAGGATGTCAGCGCCCCTCCTCGTAAGATAGACTTACTAAGTAAAAGTATAAAAAAAACATAAATAGTACAAAATAAGGGCCGTCCCATGTATCAACTCGCCTTGCCGAACCTCGGCCTCACCGAAGGCGAGGAAGAATTCTGAAGGGGCTTGCGGGTACGCCTACGGCGTGCCCGCGGCTAATAAAACGATTGAAGGCAAGCCAGGCGTGTGGCACTTCAGAAAGTTAAGTGTATACGATGTATAGACTTCGCTTCGCGGACATCGCCTGCTCCGGAGGCCTCCGCATGCTCGTACGCAAAAACCAGGGCGAGGATATCCGCCCTGGTTTCTTAAACTCTCGCAGCGGGAGCCGGGGCGGAGATCCTCTTCCGCACCGCCACCCGGCATTAATACATATCTTCCATACCGCCCATTCCGCCCATACCGCCCATTCCGCCCATACCACCGCCGCCGGGCATCGCGGGGGCTTTCTTCTTCGGCTTTTCAGCTATTACGGCCTCAGTGGTGAGCAGCAGCGATGCCACGCTGGCCGCGTTCTGGAGGGCGAACCGGACCACCTTCGTCGGGTCGATAACGCCCGCCTCCACCAAGTCGCCGTATTCTTCGGTTTCTGCATTAAAGCCGTATGCTCCCTGGCCGTTCTTCACATTTTCGACAATTACCGAGCCTTCGTGGCCGGCGTTGTTCGCGATCTGCCGGATCGGTTCCTCCAGGGCCCGCTTGACTATGTTGAGGCCGAAGACTTCCTCGCCATCGAGATTCAACTTGCCGAGCGCAGGTACGCAGCGCAGAAGCGCGACGCCGCCACCCGGGACAATCCCTTCCTCCACGGCCGCCCTGGTCGCGTTCAGCGCATCCTCGACACGCGCTTTCTTCTCCTTCATCTCTGTTTCGGTGGCCGCGCCCACTTTGATTACCGCGACTCCTCCGACCAGCTTTGCAAGCCTTTCCTGGAGTTTTTCACGGTCGTAGTCCGAGGTTGTCTCCTCGATCTGGGCGCGAATTTGCTTCACCCGGCCTTCGATAGCGTCGCGCAAACCCGCTCCGTCAACGATTGTCGTGTTGTCCTTGTCGATATTAACGCGCTTGGCGCTCCCGAGGTCTTTGACTGTAACATTTTCGAGTTTAACGCCGATGTCTTCGGTGACTACCTGGCCGCCGGTAAGGGTAGCGATATCTTCGAGCATCGCCTTGCGCCTGTCGCCGAAGCCGGGGGCCTTAACGGCGCACACCTTCAGCGTCCCCCTCAGCTTGTTTACCACCAGGGTCGCCAGGGCTTCGCCTTCCACGTCTTCAGATACGATCAGAAGCGGCCGGCCCATCTTGGCGATCTGTTCGAGAACGGGCAGCAAGTCTTTCATGTTGCTGATCTTCTTCTCGTTGATCAAGATAAGTGGATCCTCGAGGACCGCTTCCATCCGCTCGGGATCGGTCACAAAGTATGGAGAAATGTATCCGCGATCAAACTGCATGCCTTCGACGATATCGAGAGTGGTTTCCATGCTCTTGGCTTCTTCGACCGTGATCACACCTTCCTTGCCCACCTTATTCATGGCTTCTGCAATGATATCACCGATCGTGGCGTCGTTGTTGGCGCTTATTTTTCCGACCTGGGCAATCTCTTTCTGGTCCTTGGTGGGTTTGCTGAGCTTTTTCAGTTCTTCGACAACGGCCGAGACCGATTTTTCGATTCCGCGTTTTAGAGCCATCGGGTTGTGTCCTGCGCTCACCAGCTTTGCGCCTTCGCGGAAAATGGACTGCGCCAGGATCGTGGCCGTAGTCGTCCCGTCGCCGGCGACGTCCGAGGTCTTGCTCGCCACTTCCTTAACCATCTGAGCGCCCATGTTCTCGAACCTGTCCTCCAGTTCGATTTCTTTTGCGACCGTTACGCCGTCCTTGGTGATAGTGGGAGATCCCCAGGATTTTTCAAGCACTACATTGCGCCCCCTGGGACCTAGCGTCATTTTGACTGCGTTGGCCAACGTGTCAACGCCCTTCATCAACTTCTCTCTTGCCTGAGTGCCGTATTTGATTTCTTTGGCTGGCATCTTTTCGATCCTCCTTTGCCTTTGCGCCTATTACTCGAGAATACCCAGAATGTCGTCCTCACTCATCACCAGGTAATCTTCATCTCCGAACTTGATTTCCGTACCGCCGTACTTGCTGAAGAGCACGCGGTCGCCCGGCTTTACCTGCAACGGGATGATTTTGCCGTCTTTGAGAACGATCCCGGCCCCAACGGCGATCACCTTACCCTGCTGGGGCTTTTCTTTCGCTGTGTCCGGAATAATGATGCCTCCAACGCTCTTTTCCTGTTCCTCAAGACGTTGAACGATAACTTTGTCGTGAAGCGGCCTGTATTTCATTTCTGCAGCACTCCTTGATTTTTTTGGGGTGAATTGAACCAAAAACCAGATCGACGGCATTATGTTAGCACTCTTTTTAACTGAGTGCTAATTAATATAAAGCGGTGAGCGGAAAAATCAAGACACAAATTCTCCGGGGGCTGATTTTTCACGGTGTGCCAAACAGGTTGGCGCCGGGGGACCGGTGTCAGTACTGTTGACTTCAGGAGATACTCGGCGTCCTGCTCCGTCGCCCCGGCGAAGGCCGGATCGGGTCCGGGCGGGCTTAGCAGGCGCCGGAGGCCGGAAGAGCTTGAAAAGGCACTGGATCCCGGCTCAAAGACACTGCCGGGATGACGCACTGCCGGAATGACGGCCGCCGCAATGACGAAAGGTTGCCCGGCATCATGACCATAGGGCTTAAAGTCAACAGCATTGGGGGACCGGTGCTGGGGCAGGGCGACAAACGGATCGTAAAAATGCTACTTACCACCGATTATTCTTCGAAAAGACCTCACGGCTTCCGCTATATCGGGCGCCTGCGTTATGGCCGTCACCACGGCGACCTTTCTTGCCCCCATCTCCAGCACCCGTTCTATGTTGGATTCCTTTATGCCGCCCATTACGGTAAACGGGAGTCCGAGACGTGGGGCTATTTGCGAGATCGCCTCCGGACCGAGGGAGCGCCCCACGCCATCCTTGGTTCCGGTCGGAAAGATCGGGCCGATATTGACGTAATCGGCGCCTTCATCCCGGGCCCGGAGGGCCTCCTTGAGGTTGTGCGAGGATGCGCCGATAAGCAGATCGGGGGCGATCTTCCGGGCCGCCGGGATCGGGAAATCCTCCTGCCCGAGGTGTACACCGTCCGCACCGACGGCAATGGCCACATCCACCCGGTCATTTATGATGAGCAGCATACCGGCCTTTGCTGTGCGTTCCCTGAATATTTCGGCCAACCGGAAAAAATCCCTCTCGCAGAGATCTTTTTCCCTGAGCTGAACAGTCCGCGCCCCGCCGTTGATGAGGCCATCCAGGACTTCGAGGTCGGACCGGCCGTTGGAAAGCCGCTCGCAGGTGACCGGATAAATGTCAACCTTTTCCAGGAGGGATCTTCTTTCTTCTCTTTTCATGAAAATACCCGTTAGTATGGATTGACGGCAAATCACGGCATGTTTTACCATGCATGCGCCCAAACTGGTACCTGAGATTTTTCGAGATAAAACTCGATGCAGAACCGGCAATGATTTCGCGTGCGATGTAGAGAAGCGATTTGGTAACTATGGAGGGGTGAAATGGAATGGTTCTTCAGGACTGAACAAACGTGGCACAACCTGATTATACGGGTTAGCCTCGGGGCTGTAATGTTCCCGCACGGCGCAATGAAGCTTTTCGGATGGTTCGGAGGCATGGGCGTTTCGGGCACACTGGAGGCTTTCTCTCACTACTATCACGTCCCGGCGGTTTTGACACTGCTGGTCATCGCAGCCGAATCGCTGGGCGCACTGGGTCTGATTGCCGGTTTTGCCACGCGGTTCTGTGCGTTTGGGATTTTTTGCGACATGATCGGGGCTATTTACCTTGTTCACTGGCCCCACGGTTTTTTCATGAACTGGTTTGGCAAACAGCAGGGAGAGGGATTTGAATATCACCTGCTGGTCATAGGCATGGCGCTCGCGCTCATGATATCCGGAGGAGGCAGACTGTCCCTGGACAGGTTAATAGCGCAGAGGCCCTATTACAAGCGGATAAGTCTATGAGAGCAGCGGGTGGGAGTTCGAGAGATCGGCTCATCTCGCCCGCAGCGCCGAAACTATATTCATACGGGCGGCCCTGATAGACGGCAGCGCACCACC
>JBEKXG010000328.1:0-6076 GCA_049512295.1 Syntrophobacteraceae bacterium | reverse complement strand
TTTCTCGTCATAGGTCTTGGCTACGTACTTGGCTTTGGCGTGGTCAAGTGTGTACCCATCCCACAGCATCCGCCCGGGGTTGTCGTGGCGAGAATAGAGCGCGGCAGCCCCAGCGGCTCAGAGTCATTGACAGTGGGAAGCCAATAACTACAGTTTGCCGTACTGTCAGGTTATGAAAACCACCCCGCACAGGCCGGCACGAGGGAGCAAGGGAGGTACTCAAATGGGTAAATATGGAGAGGCCGCTGTAAGGGCTACGAAGTTTTGCCATGACGGGTTGGCGTCATCTCCCAAGGAAGCATGGGAACAGGCCGTCCGTGAGATTTTCCCCAAAAGTCCATCATTACAACAAGAAGCCGGTCCACGCTGTGCATATCTTGGTTTATGTGAAGACGGCTTTGTGTATGGAATACCGGAAGGTAACTACTACCATTCACAAAAGGGCCAAAAAAAGAATAAAGGGTACACTTTAAAAGTTTTGTCACTGCTAAGACAAGACCCCTCTCGATCTATTAACACCGAGCAGAAACTCTGGCAAGAGGTTATGAAAGGCGAAAAGAAAACACCACACTCTCAAATGGATGTTGTCCTTTTCCTTTGGAATGCGGACCTTATTAACAAAGGCAAGCTCTGACAATCTGAGTATTTTAGATGCCCATGCGCTTCGGGCTGGCTTGCTGCGCCAGAATGCCGCAGTGCATGATCGGTGAAAAAGGAGGCCGCCTGTCCGGCCCAAAAGGAGCCATAAGCTTTTCTTCGTAATGGTTTTTTTCACCTTTTCACGCGAGCAAAATTTTTTTACTTCGTTGGTTATTAATTCGACGGATGGGCTACTCAAACTACTTCTTCGTTTTAGCTGAACTTTATAATCACTTTCGGTATAATATCTACCCAAATCATCCCCACCTAATTCCCCCTTTAATCTTCGGCTGCTATATCTAGAATAGCTTTAAAAGGTAAGAACTATGCCGAGGTCAAGCTGCTCGATCACGTCCAATATGAAATAGAGCGTAATGGCTGAGAGGGAAGGACAAACGATGAAGCGATGGAATATGATAAGAATTCTGCTAACAGCGGTGGCCTTGGTTTTGTTTTCCTGTCAGGCTTGGGCTACCCCAATAAATTTGGACCCATCATTAACTTTGCAACCAAGCAACTCTGGCGACGCCACGATCCAAGCTTGGTTAACAGAGGAGATTAATAAGTACAACACGGATAACCCCGGCGCTAATCTTCCGACCAGCATTGCCGCTACCACTCTGGATGTTAAGCTAAACGCAGGCGATCCCGCAAAAGGTTTGTACCCATCGTTTTCGGCCGGAACCTTGAGCATCACACTCCCGGGCAATCTGGACTCTTACCTCGTACTCCATTGGGGCGGTCCGGGCGCTGGAACTTATCAGGTTTTTGACCTCACCGAGTTTCCTGAAACGTCTGATACCTTTTATGCACCAGGTAAATATGGTCTTTCCTTCTATTCTTTCTATGGTCCCAATTCCCCGACTCCCGTCCCTGAACCTTCAACCATCCTTCTCTTGGGCTCCGGTCTTATTGGGTTAGTGGCATACAGGAAGAGGTCCAGGAACGCATAATCGGATACCGCGCGACGCATTTATAGGAGGGCAGGGTCAGGAATGGCTCTGCCCTTTTTACTTCGGCGGGATTCGATGACGTGACAATTTACAACACTGTACGTAATCAAAACGAGTTTTTCCAGCTATGATAAGGTTTTGGCGAAAGGATTCTTTTGCGTGTACGAAGCTCACGGCAAAGGTACATGCATTCACACGTTCCCAAACGACACCCTTTCCTGAATCGCTTCCGTGGCAGTGTTCCCAATAATGCGCGAGCCACAAACCGTCACGCCACGGTCGGCTTGTTACAGACAGTCCAGTGCCCGGCGATTCAGGCGCCAAATAAATTGCTGGATTTCAAGGTCAGTGAAGAGAGAGCTTGGTGTCATCTGGATCACCGGTATTTTCATCGCCTCCACTCCGAACGAAAGACAGGGTTTTAGAAAATGAATAAGGCTCTGGAATCACTGCTTCATTTACATTGCGTTATTCAAACATCCACCTATAATAACCCGGACTGGCTTATAGTCCACGTTTCGCCCGTATGGTTGATGTCTTTTTGCCAATAAAACGATCATGGAGGAGCCTCCACATGACAAAAAAACTCATCGAGATCGCATCAGAAATCGTCCAAACACAGGTATCCTTAACCCCCATGACAGCCGCCGACATTGCTTCTTCTCTCCGGCAGGTCTTCATCACTCTCAATGAACTTCAAAAAGCTGAAACGGCAGAGATTGCGCTGGCTCCGGCTGCCGAAGTGGTTGGAGAAGCACCAACAGAAGCGAAACCCGTGCTCAGCCCAGCAAATTCCATCCAAAACGACAAAGTGATCTGTCTCGAATGTGGCGCTGAGATGAGACAACTCACGCAGAAGCATCTGGTTTCCCACGACATGAACCAGAAGGAGTACAGGAAGAAATACGGTTTCACAATGCGGACTCCATTGTCTGCAAAATCGTTGACCAAAGCTCGAAGCAAAGCGGCTAAAAAGAGAGGATTGCCCGAAAATCTTAAGAAGGCAATAGAGGCAAGAAGGCAGGAAAAAGCCAAAGCGTCCGCTCAAGCGGCAACCGAGACAGTGACAGCCAGTGAACCGAAGCGTACGAAACTTCGGAAGAAGAATGCGGTTTGATTTGCTGTAGGCGGAGAAGTCCCTTTAATAGATCCATCGGTACCCTCACTATCTGAAGCTGCTCTGGTGCTGGTTTTATGACTAACGTTTCAAGCAGCCGTTTTAATTCGCCTCATTCGCTTCACAGACTTTTGTTCATCATGGAGAAAATCATGACCCGGATCGAACGATACTTGGGTAAGGCCTGTGATGGATTCCGTTTATTCTGCATGCTTTCGTGAAGGAGGATGCCTCTGTGAACGAACTTTCGTTTCAGCACTATTTCCTCGGTCTCATCGCCGTCGCCAACAACATCCCGGCGATTCCTTTTTTCCTGGAACTTTGCGAGGGGCTGAGCCTCAAGGAACAGCATAAACTCTCCTTCATTGCCACGATAACCTCTTTCATTACCATGATCACTGCCATGATCGCCGGCATGTCCATACTGGGCTTTTTTGACATCAGCATCCACGCGTTCCGGATCGCCGGTGGACTCCTCCTCCTCAACACCGGCTTGAACATGATGAATTCGACCCAGCAAGTGACAGTGCAAGCCAGCAAATACTCCTTCTCGAGGATGATTTCTCTTGCAGTGATCCCAATCTCGATCCCGCTCACCACAGGGGCAGGAACCATGTCGACGGTCATTCTCTTCACCCAGCAGATTCACTACTTTGACCCGCTGATGCTCAAGCTCCTCAGTGCCATCGTCTGTATGACGATCATCATCTATTTCTCGTTCCGGTACTCGACACATATAATAGATATCTTAGGCCACACTGGCATGGACGTTCTCGCCAAGATCTTCGGCCTCATAACCCTGGCGCTCGGCATCCAGTTCATGATCACCGGCGTCCAAGGGGCCTTTCCGAAATTCATGTGACCTTCACCGGCACAGCATGTGCGTGTGAGAGGGACGGAGTAAGAACCAATAAGGGCGTGCAAGATTTTGCGGATGAGCAAACGCTCTTTAACCAGATTGGAACGGGTACATTGAACCGCACTCAGCAGGAAAGGATAAGAATCTATTTCGCAGCGCCGCTATTCTCGGAGGCTGAGAGGGAATGGATACGATCCACCATTCAGAAGATCGAATCATTTGCAGCCGGGTATGGCACAAAGCTTGAGATCATCTTCCCCTACGACTTGATCACCCGGGAAGAGATCGAACGTCTTGGTTCAAAAGCAAAACTCGAAATCTTCTCCCGCTGTAAATCGCATCTCGATGATGCCGATATTGTGATTGCTCTTCTGGATGCCTGTCAGGTCGACGACGGGACTGCATGGGAGATCGGGTATTTTTACGCCAGAAAATCACCCGAACAGAAAATTATCGGCATCAGGACTGATTTCCGGCGAGCAGGCGAGAGTGAAGGCGCCGTAGTGAAGGACTATGCTTCATACTGCACCTCTTTGGTACGATCAGGTATAAACTCCGTAAATGATTGTCTTTCCCCCAGTTTTTTGCCATGACACTTGGCTGGTCTATCGGTCCCGGGTGGTTCGAAGAGATATTCCTTCCTGTCATTGTAGGCGCATCCCCGAACAAGGCCCAGTTTCCGCCACGCCCTGACCGTGGCGGTGCATACTCCCAGCAAGGCCGCGATCTCGTTGACGTTCAGCAGCCCTCTCTCGCGAAGGCGATCATAGCGACTTTTAAGGCGGTAACTTCTGCGAATACCTTCAAGGATAATCAAGTTGAACGCTGCTCCCTTCCCGGATCGCAATCCCCTTTCATTTAAGATCGAGGCTATCTGCCCGTCGGTGTAATCGTCGAGAAGATGGTCCACCTCAGCTACCACCCCTGGCGACGTTTGACAGATCTTATAGTACGGCTTCGGTGCAGGTACAATAATCGTCGTGGTTGTGCCGCCTTTGAATCGGACATGCGCCGTGATGGTCTCCTTTCTTACCAGTGTGACGTCTTCAATGAGTAGACGAGCCATGCGTTTTCGATCTCGATCACATGTACCGGGGTCCTTCCATAGTCGGGGAAAATCGGAGGCAAGGGCAATTATACGCTCCCGCTCCTTTTCATCAATATGAAACCGGTTTGTCTGCCGTTGCTTCTCAAGCTCTTCCTGCGCCAACTCCAAGATCCGCAGCTTTTCGTTCCATTCCGCCTCTAGCACATCGGCTACGAGTCGGTTGTTCGGATCTACTTGCATATAGCGCAACCGGGCCAGATCCGCCTCATACCGCATACGTTCCACTTGTTTCTCACGCAACCGGTCCTCCTCCTCGACTCTTTGGAACAGTTCATTTTGAACTGCCAATGCCACATCGAGAGCCATGGGCGCAACCATATCCAGCAATAGCTCCGAGATTGCTTGGTCCACGTTCGCACCGGGTATCGTCTGGCAAGGGGCGCGACTGTGCTCTATCCCGTCACGTCGACAGATGTAGACGGGACCAATCCCACGACGACCTCGCTCAAGATAGCGAACGGCCATGCGCAGTCCACACAAACCGCAGATCACAACGCCCTGGAGAAGGGCCGGTCCCTCTCGCGGCGGACTCTTGGCGCGCTCCAGTCCTTGGGCTTGGGCGCCCTGGATGAGCCTGCGCTGATTGTCTTCAAACTCTTCCAGGGATATGTACCCTTCATGAACGTCCGGGATGAAAGAAAGCCATTCCTCGCGAGGCCGTTTCCTCCAGACGGTCCCGCCGTTCACGCCTTTGCGGGTTTGATAGCGTCCAAAGAAGAAAACCCCTGCATAGCGAGGGTTGTGGAGGACCTGGAGCGCACGGGAACTGCAAAGCTCTCCCCAGACAAGCTCCCCTTTGTGCAGCCCGGTCTGCAGCCGGCGAGGGAAAAGCAACCCCTCGTCCCTGAAATGCTTTACGGTTGCATAGGCCGAGTTGGTGCGCCGATAGGCTCGAAAAAACAAACCGATGGCTTCACGCACCTGGGAATCGGGATCGAGTCGCACCTTTCCCCGTTCGTCATAAACGAAGCCTACAGGCAGACGACAGGCCAGTTCCCCCCTTTTGGCCTTGTTCATCTTTCCTCCCTGAAGGCGGGCGCGCAAGAAGTGCAGTTCCGCTTCGCTCATGGTGCCCTTCAACCCCAGCAGCAGGCGGTCGTTGAACTCGTTGGGATCGTAAATGCCGTCCTCGTCCAGAATCAACGTATCGGCGAAAGCGCACAGCTCCAACAAGTGGTGCCAGTCTTTGTTGTTGCGCGCCAGTCGCGACACCTCCAGCCCAAGCACGACCCCCACCCGCCCGAGGCCCACCTCCGTGATCAACTGTTTGAATCCCTCCCGGTCCGCCGCCGAAACCCCGGAGTGTCCGAGATCGCTATCGATCACGTGCACCCGCTCAACTGGCCAGCCCAGCGCCACAGCCCGCTGCCGAAGCGCATACTGCCTTTTCGTGCTCTCGG
>JBEKXG010000327.1:0-6084 GCA_049512295.1 Syntrophobacteraceae bacterium | reverse complement strand
CGTCCGATTCGGCCTTCTGTATGCTTTGCCGAGTACCCGGCCTTCTTCACATGGAAGATGGGAAAGCGGCGAGAAATCCGGCAGAGGCCGCGTTCGACCTGAATGCCCTGCCTCTTCCGGACTTTTCCGATTTTCTTCTGGACAAATACCACTCGCCGATTCCCGTCTTGCCCTATCTAGCCTCACGCGGCTGCCCGTGGAGGCGCTGCGCGTTCTGCACTCATCAAAAAACCTACCTCGACTACCGTGAGGAAGATGCGGCCAACACCTCAGACAGGCTTTCTGCGCTCCAGGAAAAGTATGGCGTCAGGCATTTCTGCCTGGTTGACGAGATGGTCCACCCTCGCCGGCTGGACCGAATCGCCGCTAATCTGATCCGCGAAGGCGCCCAGGTCTATTTTTCCGCTTACGCCAAACCATCGGGATTTTCGCCCAAGCTGCTCGAAAAAGCTCACAGGGCGGGCCTTCGCCTGCTGATGTGGGGTCTTGAGTCGGCAAGCCAGCGCGTGCTCGACCTTATGTGCAAGGGGACAATTGCGCAAAAGATTCCAGCCATTCTCAACTCCGCCAGCCAAGCAGGCGTATGGAACCTGCTGTTCCTGATTTTCGGCTTCCCGACCGAAACCAAAGCTGAGTGGCGGAGCACCCTCGATCTTCTCGAGTCAAGCCGAGAGTCCGTTCATGCCCTTTCCCGTTCCCGGTTCATTTTGCTCGAAGGCTCGGACGTCTTTCTTAACCCTGAACGCTACGGGATAAAGCGGATAATCGACCGGCCTCAAAGAGATCCGGTTTCCATAGCCTACGATTACGAAGTGACGGAAGGCCTCACGCGGGAAGAGGCCGCCGTGATGTTTCAGGAGACTTCGGCCCTGCTGTCGGGCATCGGACGCTCGCCGTGGTTTGGACAGTTCAGGGAGCACATGCTCCTGTTTGCTTCAAGGCAGGGCAGGGGGAAAACAGCCTGATCGGCGACCGCCCCGGCCCCTTGTTCAATAGCGTAGTGTCCATCCGGAAACCCCGGTTGAAACACTAACAGTTTCCGGATGGAAACCAGCGTAGTTTTCAAGGGACAGTGCTCAGCTCAACTCATCGGCACGAGGCGTAAAGCTTGTGAGGTCTCCGATGCCCAGAATATTTTCATAATCTGTGAGTTTACGGATTGTTTCCTCGAACCCGTTCAGGCCCAGGAATTCGTCTTCGGCTTTCCGGAGCGCGGAACTCAGCTCGGCGTAGGCTTTCGGGGGCATTATCCGGCGGAGCAGGGGGAAAAGCTCCGTGTCTTCCCTCGCGGCGTGGGCCCGGTACATGCGGCTGAACAGGTGGATGGCGCTTGCCATCGTACGGCGCTTTTCCAGGTCCTTTGCGGAAAATCCGTCATAGAGTCCCCTCATGGTCTCGATCAACTGAGACCCCGCCGCGTGCTGTTCCCGGAGCACTCCGACCATGCCGCTCATTTTCCCGGCCGCGTCAAAAACCGGATAGATGTGCTTTTCCTCCATCTGCTGGTGATGATCCGTTATGAACAGGCGAACCATCGCGACGGTTCCCCCGATTATTTCGGGAGGAAGATCCATCCGCGCATCCATTCCACACCTGATCTCCTCCAGTACGGCAATTGCCCGGTAGAGCACGCCATGCTGAGGGGCCACAATCTCGATAACGGTTCCGGCGTCCCCCCGGGGCTGGTCGGGTTTTGAGCACCCCGCCAAAACTCCGGCGCCTGTTGCTGCGGCCAGAGCTATGAAACCTCGGCGGGAAAACGGTTTTTTGGAAAACATCGGCCCTCCTGGAAAGAAATGACAAGGAATGGATTAATGTAAACCGGCAGGCGCTGCAGGACCTTATTTTCGTCATCCAGGGATCCTCCGCCTGATTTCGGATACAACCGGTCAACTGACTTAATGGATTTGAACCCCTCTGTCAATATGGTTGCTTTAAACCGGCAGCCGGTCAATAATGCACCTCCGCGATGACTGAAAAGTGAACTGTGTTAACATATACGCCTGCCTGGCTGAATGTCCTCCGGAACGGATGACTTTTTTATTTTTTGGTGGTGGTGGAAAATGGATGCCCAAAAGATTTCGAGCCTCAAAATTGCCGATTCCGAGAAATTCTCGGTTGCCCGCAGGAAGCCAAGATTAGTGTGGATTATCGTCATTGCGGCCGCCGCAGTGGCCATTCTGCTGTATCTGTTTCGCGCGGGCCTCCTCACTTCGGCCATGAGTGTTCGGACCGCCGCCGCCGACTGGGTTTATCCCTCACAGGTAATAACCCAATTTAATGCGAGCGGCTATGTGGTGGCCCAACGAAAAGCCTCCGTCGCGTCCAAGGGAACTGGCCGGATCGTCTATCTGGGGGTCCAGGAAGGAAGCCGCGTAAAGGAAGGAGACGTGCTCGCGAGGTTGGACAGTGACGATCTCAAGGCGGAGAAAGCGCAGCTCGAGGCTCAGCTCGTAGTGGCCAGGTTCGACCTGACGCGCGCCGAGACGGAACTTGTGACCGCTGAAGCCAATTTCAAGCGGCTCCAAGGACTGTGGGGGAAGAAAGCGGCTGCACAGGTCGATTTGGAAAATGCACAGGACAGGTACCTGAAAGCAAAAACAGCAATAGATTCTGCCAAGGCGAGCATCATGGCGGTACAAGCCTCGATCCAGCGGCAGAGCGTCCTGATAGAATATGCGATTATTCGCGCTCCCTTCGATGGCGTAGTGCTGACAAAGGATGCCGACATAGGCGAAGTCGTAGCGCCTTTTGGTTCGGCTACAAACGCGAAGGCAGCCGTAGTGACGATGGCCGACCTCTCCTCTCTCATGGTGCAGGCGGACGTTAGCGAGTCGTTTCTGAGCAAGGTCCGAGTAAATCAGCCTTGCGAAATCCAGTTGGACGCCATTCCGAATACCCGCTTCCCCGGTCGGGTGCACATGATCGTGCCGACAGCCGACCGAATGCGCGGAACCGTGATGGTCAAGGTGCGTTTTGACGAGCTTGACCCGCGTATCCTTCCTGAAATGAGCGCCAAGGCCGCCTTTCTCTCCCGCCTTCTTGGCGAAAGCGAGAACAAGCCCGTGCTGGGCGTACACCGTGACGCTCTCGTCTCAAAGGGAGGCGGGCAGGGGCTTTTTCGAGTCGAAAAAGGGCAGGCCGAATGGGTCCCCGTGAGTGACCCCAAATTTCTCGGGGACTATCTCATGGTCGAGTCCCCGATAAACAACGGCGATAGAATAGTCATCAAGCCGCCCTCCGGCCTCAAGTCCGGCGACAGGGTGGAGATTTCAGAATAGATTTTCCAAGGCGCTGTCGAACGTGGAGAATAGCTCGGATAAGTTCATAGTTGTCGCGCAAGAGGTCTACAAAAGCTATCCACGGGGGTCCCAGAGGGTACCGGTCCTGCACGGGATTGACCTGAAGGTTGGCGAGGGAGAGTTCCTGGCCCTCATGGGACCATCCGGTTCGGGCAAGACGACTCTTCTAAACCTCATTGCCGGACTGGACCGCCCTGATTCAGGCAAACTGGTCGTCGCCGGCGTCCCGATCTCCGAACTCGGAGAAACCGATCTCGCGCGGTGGAGGGCCCTGCACATCGGATTCGTATTCCAGTTCTACAATCTTCTGCCCGTTCTGAGCGCCCTGGAAAATGTCGAACTGCCGCTCCAGCTCCGTCCCCTCTCCAGAAAAGAGCGCAGGGAACACGCAGTGACCGCCCTTGAACTTGTCGGCCTCGCCGGCCGGCTTCGCCATCACCCCGGGCAGCTGTCCGGAGGCGAGCAGCAGCGGGTCGCAATAGCCCGCGCTATAGTCACCGACCCTTCCCTCATCGTTGCCGACGAGCCGACTGGCGACCTGGACAAGAAGTCCGCCAGGGAAGTCCTCACCATGCTCGAGCAGCTAAACTCCGAGTTCGGAAAAAGCATCATCATGGTAACTCACGACCCCAAAGCGGCTGAAACCGCCGGGCGAATGTGCCACCTGGACAAGGGCGTGCTGCAAAAAGACAGGTGATGAGCAATATCCTGCGTTCGAGCTTTCCCGCCATTCTCCAGGAGCGGCCAAATAAGCTCTGTGTTATGTGCACCGTTTTCACATTAAGGTCGTATGGCCGTAACATAACCGTAACAATAGATGACTATATGGGAACGCAGCAGGAAGCCGCAGGATATTTACTCACTATTTGCCAAGGAGAAAAAATGAAGCTGACCGCAGTTTTGGCGTGTGCGTTGATTATCCTTCTTTCGTCTCTGAATTTGGTACTCGCGGGCAACATCCGGATCGACGGTTCGACAACGGTTCTCCCGATTGCACAGAAAGTATCAGAAGCCTACATGAAAGAGCACCCTGACGTTAACATATCCGTTTCGGGCGGGGGATCCGGAAACGGGGTCAAGGGCATAATCGACGGGACAGTTGACATAGGCGACAGTTCCCGGTTCATCAAGGACGAAGAGGTGAAATTGGCCGTTGAAAAAGGCGCCTATCCTGTGCCCTTTGCCATCGCTTACGACTGCATAGTGCCGGTCGTCCATCCCTCCAATCCCGTTTCCAACCTTACGTTGGAGCAGCTAAAGGCGATTTATAAGGGGGATGTAACCAACTGGAAAGAGGTGGGCGGCCAAGACCTGAAGATAGTGGTGATTTCGCGGGACACTTCCTCCGGGACCTATGAAGTCTGGGAGGAGAAGGTAATGAAAAAGGAAAGGGTATCGCCCGGCGCCATGCTTCAAGCTTCCAACGGAGCAATCGTGCAGGTTGTTTCATCCAACAAGTTCGCCATCGGATACATTGGTTTGGGATACGTAAACCAGACGGTAAAGCCGGTAACGGCTAACGGAATTGCCGGAACCGAGGAAACCACCCTGAACGGCAGATACCCCATCTCACGGCCGCTTTTCATGTTTACCAGAGGCTGGCCGACCGGCGACACTCTGAACTTCATCAATTATGTACTGCTTCCGCAAAAGGGCCAAAAAATGGTGAAGGAGGCGGGGTTTGTTCCGCTTCACTAGCCAACTTGATTTGTCTCCGGGGATAGGAGGGCCGCGCCCCTCTATCACCCCTGACACGGCCCGTGCCGGCCTGCTCGGAAGTCGGAAAAAAGATGACGCGATCCGGTTCATCCTGTTCGTCATGGCCCTTATTTCCATTCTTATTCTCGCCGCAATTCTGGTCTTTCTCTTCATGGAGGGGATACCGATACTGAGTAGAGTATCTGTTTTTCAATTTCTCTTCGGCCATGAATGGTATCCCACTTCCGATCCGCCATCTTTCGGGGTCTTCGCTCTTTTGACCGCTTCGGTGGCGGTAACGGTCGTTTCGACGTTCTTTTCCGCTCCGCTCGGTATCATGACCGCCATTTACATGGCTGAACTTGCCTCCCCCCGGGTCCGCAACGTCATAAAACCGGTCGTAGAACTCCTTGCCGCCCTGCCCTCGGTGGTGATTGGTTTTTTCGGAATGGTCGTTGTGGCGCCTTTTCTGCAGGATGTTTTCGATTTACCTACGGGGCTCAATCTGCTCAACGCCTCCATAATGCTCGCCTTCATGTCAGTACCGACCATCTGCACGATCTCCGAGGACGCCATTCAAAGCGTTCCCAAAGACCTCAAAGAAGGCTCCCTTGCGCTGGGGGCAACTCATTTGGAAACGATCCTCAGGGTGATCCTGCCTGCCTCCCTGTCCGGAATCAGTACGGCTACCATTCTCGGTATCTCCAGGTCAATCGGGGAGACAATGGTGGTGCTTATGGTTGCCGGAGGCGCGGCGCTGATCCCGACATCTCTTTTCGACCCGGTGCGTCCGATTCCGGCAAGCATCGCGGCTGAGATGGCCGAAGCGCCCTTCAGGGGCGATCACTACCATGCCCTTTTCGCTCTCGGAGTGATTCTATTCCTTTTCACAATGGGGTTTAACCTGGTTGCGGCTTACATCGCAGGCAAACATAAACAGGTTGGGGCCGCCACGCTTTAAATGGGGCGGCACGTGAGGAAGGCCTTTTTATTTGGAACAGATGCTTTTGGAAAAAGAGGCGAAAAGCGCGGCCGGCACGTCAGGCCTGAAGCCTGAAGCCAGCCGGTCGCCCTGGCGGACTTG
>JBEKXG010000326.1:0-6086 GCA_049512295.1 Syntrophobacteraceae bacterium | reverse complement strand
GTTTCATTGTTATTTGAATCGGCCTGTTCCTGTGGGCTGCTGTTTTCCCGTTCGGGCAACTCCTGCTCCTGGTATTCCTCCTGGTTGAAACCGGCTTCCCGTCTCCTGTGGACCAGGGCAAGAGGCAGAACTTTTTCCATATGCTTTTTCGTTACCACCGATGAGCCGCAAAATGCCGCATAAGCGCGCACGGCCCTTTCCAGAGCAATATCTCCCCGGTGTCCCTCAATCCCGGCTTCCAAACATGCCTCGACTGCATACGCCCGATGTTCGGCGAGGACTTCGACCCGTTTCAGCAATTCTCGAGCGAGGGCAATCCTTTTCTTCAATCTCGCATCGAATCGAATAAAACGGTTCTCGGCAGGATCGTGTTGACTGGAACGCCTCAGCACCCTGAGTTTCTCGCCATTATCGGCAGGCGTTTGGAAAAGAGCACACAAGCCGAAGTGGTCTATCAGCTTGGGTGAGATCGGGCCTTCTTCCGGATTCATGCTTGCAACTAGAGAAAACCCGAAATCGGCATTACTTTGAATGCCGTTTCCAGGCAAGGTCGTGTTGCCGAATGCATGTTTATTCAAAACCAGGTTGAGCATATCAACATTTAGCAGGTTGACATCATCGACGTAGAGCACTCCACCTTGTGAGCGTGCAAGAAGGCCGGGTTGAAAAATGTGTTCCCCGGACCTGATCGCATCTTCGAGGTTTATGCTTCCCATAAGAGCATCTTCCGTCACATTCAGCGGCACTTCGACATACGGCACCCGTTCCGGAAGCAATCGGGTCGCAGCACGGGCCAAGGTGGACTTGCCGGTCCCCTTGTCGCCTATGAGCAGGACCCCGCCGATCCCCGGATCAATGAGATTTAGTATGAGAGCGAGTTTTGCATCTTTGTGGCCAACCAGCTTGCAAAATGACATCTTATCCTCCGCTGAATGCTCTCAGCCCTGATTCAGCCTCTCAAGAAGCTCTTCCAGTTTTTTCCTGCCCGAGCCTGCATCTTCAAACGGTGCTCGCTTCAATCTGTGATTCAGGGCCAGCGGAACTACGTCGCCGATATCCCGGGTCGTTATGTTATTTCGCCCTCGGAACGAAGCAAGCGCTTTGGCCGCCCTGAGTATTACGATATCCGAACGATGGCCATCTACATGGATTTCAGTCGTGACCCCTACTATCTTTGCAAGAATTTCATCGGCAACGTCCACTTTGGGAAGATGCTCCCTGGATCGAATAATTTCATCGGCCAAAACCCGTTGATCGTTCTGAACGCTTTCAAAGAATCCTTCTGGATCACCATCGAACCGGGAGCGACGCTTGAGGATTTCAATCCGGAGATTCTTGTCGCGAATAGACTCCACGTACACGCAGAGACCGAACCGGTCCATTAACTGGGGCCGCAAATCGCCTTCTTCGGGGTTCATCGTGCCGACAAGAATGAACCGGGCGGGGTGGCTGAAGGAAACGCCCTCTCTTTCCACGGTATTTTGTCCCATGGCCGCTGAGTCGAGCAACAAATCGATAATGTGGTCTTCCAGAAGGTTGACCTCATCGACATAGAGGAAATTCCTGTTGGCATCGGCGAGGATTCCCGGCTCGAAGCGCTTCTCTCCGTGCTTGAGCGCGTGTTCGATATCAAGGGTGCCCACCAGCCTGTCTTCGGTAATTCCGAGCGGGAGTTCGACGACCCTCATTTTTTTCGTTTCTCGCTTGAGAGCGCCTTCCTTAGCGGCTCTTTTTTCGCATATGTTGCATAGATCTGTTCCGTCCGGGTCGCAGTTAAAAGCGCATCCGCGTGAAACCCCGATCTCAGGCAACAATTCGGCAAGGGCTCGAACGGCTGTACTCTTGCCCGTTCCTTTTTCGCCCATAATGAGAAGACCGCCTATGCCCGGATCGATCACATTGAGTGTCAGGCCCAGCTTCATCTGTTCCTGGCCTACTATCGCCGTGAAGGGAAAAACCATCTCTTAAGCCTTTCCGCCGAGAGTATCTTCCATTTTCTTTTTCCAGCTCAGGATCTCCCGGGATGTGATCACGTCAATCGAGCCGCCCTGGAAGTTTCCCTCCAGCTCTCCCGACTTTTCCTCGATCCAGCCTTCGATTTCGACATAAACCTCTTTCAGAGCGTCCTTTACATCGGGAGCCGGGTTCCAAAGGCCTCTTTCAGATGCTTCGATCAGCCTTCTCGCCGTCTCTTCAAGGGCATACGGATTGTTTTCCTCGAAGAACCGGCGGTTTTCCTCATCCATCAGGAATGTCCTCGAGATATCGTCGAAAATCCAGTCGTCCACTTCCCGGCTTGTCGCCTCCCAACCATAGACCCTGCCGATCCGCTTGCTGATTTCTCCTGCTCCCTTGTACCCATGCTCCTTCATCCCATCGATCCATTTCGGATTCAGCAGCTTGGTTCGAACGACCCTGCGGATTTCATCAGCCAAGTCCCTCACCCTGACCTCGCCCTGTTCTCTGGTGTCGCCGTAGTATGTTTTGATTTCCTTGCCGGAGAGGACTTTTGCCGCGTTTATAAGCCCGCCGTGGGTACCGAAGTAGCAGCAGCACCCTAAAAGGTCGTACTCGTCGGTGACCGTCTTGGAGAAAGTAAGGTCAACCGTTTTGAGGTTCATTGAAAAATGTTTATGGGCGGGTTCGCCGAATACGCCTTTGCCGTAGGCATAGCCATTCCAATAGAGGAAAATGTCGGAAAGGTCTTTTTCGTCCTTCCAGGCAGATGCATAGACAGCAAGCTGAGTTCCCGCCTGGTAGACGCCGGGCATGCTTGAGAAAAGCCTGTAGGCAGCCCTTCGCAAAGCTTCTTCATCCTCCAAACTGCCGCCCGTTTCCTTGATTTGCGCAAGGAGGTGTTTCCTGACGAAGTTTTGCTCTGAGGGCTCATCGAGCCGGGCAACGGCCATCACGGCTTCGTCAATCAGCTCGATTGACGCGGAGAAGTTATCTCGCGTAATTCCCGACACCCTCACGGTAATGTCGATTCGGGGCCGCCCGAGTTCTTCGAGGGGTATGATTTCAAATTTGCCTATCCTCCCATTTGTCTGCCAGACGGGTTTTACGCCCAAAAGGAACATCATCTGCGCCATTCCTTCGCCGTCGGACCACATTATGTCAGTACACTGCCAGTAGAAGGCTATATTTTCGGGATATGTCTCCTCTTCCCGCAGGAACTTGTCGATTGTGATCTTTGCCAGCTTTACGCCGACCTCCCACCCGGCACGGGATGGCACTTTATGAGGGTCGAGCGAATAGAAGTTCCTGCCGGTCGGAAGAATATCGGGCCTTCCTCGAGTGATTATTCCCGATGGACCGGGCGGTACATATCCTCCTGACATCCCGTTCAGCAGAGCGGCTGTTTCATCGGACAGCAGAGCCCTGTGCCTTACATCGTCAATGTTTTCCTGAATGTCGCGGATGATGGATTCAAGTTCGCACGTTTCGCCGAAGCTTGTTTTTAAAACCCAGGCAAGGGGTTCTGCACCAGCGAGATAGGCCGTGCAAATCTCCTTTGCTTTCCGGTCCACGAGGTCTTTCTTCAGGGTTTCGTCCGTTGCCCTGAACTCAGGGTCTTTTTCCATCAGCCTCTTCACAATACCTCGAAGCGACTCGGGGAAGTTCTCGTAGCGAACAACTGCGTAGATGAATTCTGAAAATCTTTCGTCCGCCGGAAGTTTTCCGAACACATGCATTCCTTTGGGAATGTAGGAGTTTTTCAACAAAGAAAGTGCTTCGTGTGCAGACCGCACCACCTCATCAAAGGGTGCACCCTCGGCAACTTTGAGCATGGACATCAGGTTACCGACTTTCAGCCTGTCTTCAATCATGTGGCTCAAGGTATGTGCTTTCGCGGGCTCCAGATTTTTGATCTTCTCGTATTCAAAGAGAAGTCTTTCGATTTCGTCAAGATCGCCGTAGAGTTCTCCCTGGACCATCACCGCCTGCATATGATCGACCAGAGTGGCATAGCTTCGGCGTTTGGCGGTGGTCCCTTCCGGAGGGTTATCCGCATTGTAAATATAGAGGTGTGGCATCTCATCGATCCCGATATCGGGGAAGCACCCTGAAGAGAGTCCGGCGCCTTTCCCCGGCAAAAATTCGAGATTCCCGTGCGTTCCAACATGGATGATGACATCGGCGCCAAAGTCTCTCGATAGCCATTTATATGTGGCAACATACTGATGGGGCGGGGGAACAGCCGGATCATGCAGGATTTTGCATACCTGCCCGTCACACCTCGATCCCGCGCAGCCCCTTTTAGGCTGAACGCAAACGACGGCATTGCCGAACCGCACTCCGGTGACCAGGATTTTTCCATCGTGAACCATTGCCGCCGGAATTCCGTCTTTTTCCTCGCCGGGAGGTTTCCCCCAGGCTTCGATCATCCTGTCGCGGGTCGCTTCAGGCAACTCCTCAAACCAGCTAAGATATTTCTGCGTCTCAAGCTGATAGAGACTGCCTCCCCGCGCAACAATTTCCTCGGTCGTGGTCCAGCGAAATTCAGATATGGCCTTTTTCTCCAGGATCGTTTCGATGAGCGCCTTGCCGTCTTCGGGAGGCTCCACCCCATAGCCTTCCTCTCTCATTCGCAAAAGCATCTGAGCGACACTCTCCAGTGTATCCAGGTGAGCACCCGCTCCTACCGTTGCCTCGACTGATGCGCAGGGATTATTGTGCAGGATAAAGGCAACTTTTTTTTCAGCATTGGGTTTGCGCCGCAGGCCCACCCAGCGGGAAATTCTTCGCGCAAGGCGCTCGATGCGGTCGGGCAGGGCTTCATACATTTCTTCTTCTGGGTTACTGATCCCTTTGCTTGCGCCAACCACCATCGACTCAATAACACCCTCAAATTCCGGAAGCGCGATACTCCAGGCTACCTGCTGCCCCAGCCCGTCAGGGTCCTCCAGCCATTTTTCTCTATCCTTGTAATAGGAAATAACCGGGTTGATCAAGGGCACGTTTAATTCCTTCAGAAGCGAGACACCCGATTCCGCCTGGGACTCGGAATTATCTCCGCGTTTCTGCCCGAGGAAAAATACGGTGAGCTTTACGACGGCATCTATCAAAGAAGTGCCGTCTTCTCTTAGAAGGAATTTCCGGATTACGTCCTCTCCGCCAAGATTGCCGAGATTGCTGTCCTTAAATGAATAGAAAAAGACGGGAAGCACCCCGATTCCTTCATTTTCCAGGGCTTCAATCAGACATCGTTCGACGTCCATATTTCCCGAAACCCAGTTGGACCTTGGAAAAAGAACTGCCACGAGCGGGCGGTTGCTCAAGGGATAAATGTCCAGATACTCCCGGGTATTGGTAAACGGTCCGCCCCATTCAGGGTGGTAGATGCCTTCCCATGCAGTCTCTTTCGGGGGGCTGAAGGAAAGGTCAACCGAGAATAACGCTGAGGCGAGAAACTTGAGCATCTCCCTGAAATTTTCCGCGCCGTTAAAGAGAAGATAGCGGTAAACCGTAGTGACGATCTCAGGGCTTACATTAGAAATTTTCCAGTAGGATGGTTCCGGTCCGACCGCCACAATCGGGATTCGCCCTCCCAGTCCTCTGATCTCATCTTCCACCTCATCCCAGAACGGTTCCGCCGTGCGATAGAGCACTATCAGATCGGCCGCTTTCATTTCCTTTCCGATATCTTCAACAATCCGGGGATTCAGGTTGAGTTGCTTGTTTGAATACGCCTTCAGATTGAAGATGGCCGTGACTTCGGCGGCATCCCTCAAAATCGGGATGAAACTGGACCACATAATGGTGAGGAGCTTCATGCATTTTCCTTTATTGGAGTTTCTCCGGTCATGATCAGAGTTTAGGACAAATCACCCGGTAGCCGTTCTCGGCGACGAACACGACTTCCAGCCCATATACCTCCATAAGGCTCTCCCGAGTGATGACTTCATGCGGTGGCCCATGTGCAACGAGCGTCCCGTTTTTTAAAAGAAGCACCATGTCGGAGAAAAGAAGCGCCATATTAGGGTCGTGCAGGTTCATCAGCGCCACCAGGCCTCTTTCCCCAACCAACTGTTTCACCTTTTTCAGGATTGTGATCTGGTTTCTAAAATCGAGGTGGGCCGTCG
>JBEKXG010000325.1:0-8109 GCA_049512295.1 Syntrophobacteraceae bacterium | reverse complement strand
TAGCGTCGTCTGGGGCAACGGGAAGACTTTCAAAGAAATGATGGAACTTATTGGGGCTTTCCAGGGAGCTGTTGAGAAGTGCATAGCTGCACAGGAGGCTGTGCTTTCCAAGAAACCACCACCAACTATCGTTCGCTAAGACAATGAAGATACTTTCTGATGAGGTTGAGCCTAAAGGAGGGCAAATGAGTATTCAAGACATTATCCCGGCGTCGATTTCCCTTGGTAACTTGCAGTGCGTTCATGGACTCGGCGTTATCCCGATAATCGCCGAAGAAATTCCAGCAATTCCGGTATTGGAACCGCTTGAAAGTGCATTGGAAAGAGGTTTGGCCAGGATTACTGAAACGAGCCCGGCTGGAGAAGTCCCTTTTCTAATGCTGGAAAACACAGATGACCGTCCCATAATCATTTTGGACGGGGAGGAAGTGGTCGGCGGCAAGCAGAATCGAATTATAAATACCACTCTCGTGATTCCCGCAAACACGAGAGTGAAGATTCCTGTCTCATGCATTCAAGCTGGACGCTGGCGGGATGAAAGAGCTGATTTCGAGTCAGCAGGATCGGTGTTCCGAGCTCGATCTCGTGCCGCACAAATGGCGACAGTAACCGCCAATGTCCGTGAGAGCGGCAGTTTCCGAAGTGATCAGGGGGCTGTATGGGATGAAGTCAGCGCATCGTTGCACGAGTTGGGAGTTCAATCTTCGACCTCAGACTTCCGCGAAGGTCGCGAGAGGGTTGCGAATAGGCTGGCAGAATTCGTGGAAGCAATCCGTCCTATCAAAAACCAGATAGGCTCGATTTTCATCAGTGCTCAGGGTATTCTCGGCCTGGAGTTACTTGGGACCCCCGTTTTGTTTTCTCAGCTTTGCGACAAAGTGACCAGAAGTTTTGCCTTCGAGGCACTCAATGCACCGGACCTGAACGGGGCATCGACCCAGGCAGCAAAGGAATGGTGGGATACGATCCTTAAATCCCCATTTACTCAGCACAGTTCACCAGCAGCCGGGGAGGATATTCGTGTTGGGACTGAAGACCTGATAGGCTCAGGACTTATCTGGAACAACGTTGTAGTACATTTCTCCTGTTTCCCGAATGCGCGACGCCCGCGCCAGAGAAGAGCATCGGCAGGTCAGAGGCGGCAAACTTTGCGGTCGTGATGAGCGATTAGGCGACCGTTTACACGTTCTAGACAACTGTAATCCGTCAAATCACAAAGATATACCAACGAGACCGGGCTTCTCGCCGTGGTTCTTTACAAAGAGGTATTTCGTATCGTGCCGCGACCGGTTCCTGGTTTTTCAACCATCTCTGGTCCGAAATCACATTGAACATATATGATCGAAAGATGGAAATGGACGGGATGGTCCAGCGCACAACGCTACAAAGGAGAGCTGTCATGACTTTGGAATGCTTCCGGCTAAATTCCGATGGAAATGATGCTAAGGTGAATATGGCTGAGATCATTAAAACGGCACCATGCCGACACTGGGCAACTCTCCACTTCTCTCCCGCCACAGTCCGTTCAAGACCTCAAACAGAGTGCCGCCTCCACCCACCGCAATCACCCGGTCGTATCCGGCGCGCCTAGCCGAGGCTGCAAGCAGTTCGGCGTGCCAGCGGCGCTCGGTCCAGAAGCTCTCCACCGCCACTGCCTCCGGACCCATGGCCCTCAGCAGAGCAGGCCACTCCCTGCGGGCTGCTTTCCATCCGGAAACGGGGTTCACGATGGCGGCTATCCTCATTGAAACGATCTGCCTTGTAGATAAATTTCAAAAATATAGTGTGTTAAGCGGAGAATGAGTCATCCTGGCCTGGTTGAAAGCATCTCAGCAAGCCGTTTCCCCTTTCCCGCACGAAAAGAGTCTTGAATACTTCCCATATCCCTCTTTGGACAAATCCTCTTTCGGAATAAACCTCAAAGCCGCCGAGTTTATACAGTATCTCAACCCGGTCGGCGGAGGACCGTCGTCCAACACATGCCCGAGGTGCAAGCCTGTCACTCGCCGGGGTTTTCGCAGTTCTCGAAACTTCCGCTGTCATCCTGCTGGGTCCGGCCTTGCCGGTTTTGCCGCGTTGAGGACCAGGGAGGTGCGTTCGACCCCGGCGATGGGGTATTACCCTCGCCAGGTTCGGCTCCCCCCCGGCGCGCAACGGGCAATTTCGTTCGGCCTGACCGTGGGATCCGATTTACAGCGGGCAGGGCCCATCTATTTGCCCTCAGGAGCCACGATCCCCCTGGTGCCTTGTCATTCATCGTCGGCGTTGTGGTATTGTCAGTGCTCTCGCCACTCGCTGGCGTGATGTACCGCGCCGATGACCAGGAAGAGAGGCTTAAATTGCCGCTGACCAACACCTCCGCCTTCGATGTGGGAGTCTGAAGGTAAAATCCTCTCTACATCACTTGTTCAGCTTCTGCAGCTCAGTGATAAGTGTTTCCAGGTTAGGCTTCTCGTTTATGTCATGCACGTCGATGTAGCGAATACGGCCCCGCTTGTCTATGATGAAAAGAGCCCGCTCGCATGTTCCGCTTGAACGAAGCACTCCGTATTGTTTGGCTGTTTCGCCGTGGGGCCAGAAGTCGGAGAGCACCGGGAACCACACGCCCCCCATATCCACAGTCCACGCATACAAGGAGGGTATGTTGTCTACACTGATGCCAATAATAACAGCATCATTTTTTTCAGCCATACTTTTCGCTATATTGTATGCAGGCCACTGGTTTGAGCAAACCGGAGTCCAGGCTGCCGGAACGAAGGAAATCACCACGTTCTTTTTCCCGGCATATGCTGAGAGCGAGACCCGCTCTCCGGAAATTGAGGGGAGTGTGAAACCTGGTGCTCTGTCCCCAACCTTGAGCTTACACTGGCTGTCAACAGGTTTTAGCTCTCCTACCTGATAGATTTTCCGCTGGAGTTGTTCCGAGTCCGAAAAAGCCGCTGTGGCGCAAAGCAGCACGCTCAAAAATGCCCAAAAAACCGCGTATCTTTGCTTCATGATTTGGAGTCCTCCATTTTTCCTATATGCTTCTTCTTCCCCTGAGCTTTGGCCGACAATAATTATCCAACAATAACTACACCTGGACAATTAGCAATATACTGTATTTTTGTCTACTCTTCTTTCGAGTTCAAATCAATGGATTCTGAACCGTGCTCTGTGTACCTGCCGCTGCCAAGATTTCTGAGAATTTCACTTCCCCCCGGTGACCAGTTTACTGGTGGAGTAGTGATGACAGCGGCAGAGTTGACGGGCGGACGATGTTTTACCCGTCCCGCCGCCGGATCGTGGCTTCCAGCCTCTCAAAGCCTCACTCACGAGGTAGGTGTGAGGAAGCTTTTGTCCCCACCCCAGTCAGTTACCAGTGCCGGTCCGGCCAGCGTGTGACGGGTGCGTGCGCTCACAGGGCGTTTATGGGGGGTGCCCCTCTCGATCTCAGACCGTCCACGGGAGGTGGGGCGCCATAGCGTTCTGCGGCATAGGGGGGTGATGGTCGGCGGCGCAGTGGCATGGCAGCAACCGCCACGAGGGACATGCAATCAGGGATCACCGTAAGGCAGTGTCATTCATCGTGTGGCGTAGGGGATGACGGCGGCTAGTTCGAGACTGATGGCGACAGAGGTATGCCAGAAAGCACCACGATGGGCATGTGAGCACCGATGTCTTCGTCCCGTCCATCCGTCTATGCTGCCGTTGTCAGTTGACAGGGAGACGTACCGCACAGATGACCAGGGGGAGCGGCCCCGGCGTAATACTCTCCACCCGATTCGGCAATGCACCTCCCGGTGCGGACCAGCATGCTGGGTGGTGAGTGGGCAGGGGAGCAAAAACCCCGGCTATCTGATTAGGTGTGGACTTGATCACGGCGACACGGGGTGAATGCGCGTCTTGTCCCAGTGTGCTGCCGTTGATGTGCCACTGCATGCCGATGACGTAGACTAGACTTTCGCGTAGTTACTGGCGCCAAACCAATCCACGAGCACCACAGGATCGTCACCAATCACCCAGGCATCATGCCCAGAGGGCAGCACCGACACGTCACCTGGTCCCAGGTCAAACTCGGTGCCGTCCTCCATGACGACATGGAGCCGTCCGGAGACTTGATACTGAAAATGCGGGGCCTCACACCACGTCGTGCCCGCAATAGGTTTGACATCTTGGGACCAGCGCCAGCCAGGCTCCAGGGTAAGGCGTCCAATCGTCCCACCACCAATCTGGATCAGTTCGGCCTTCCCGTGCCCAAAGGTCCGAGTTTCATCAGGGGAAGAAAGATTCTTGTGTTCTGCGTGTGCCATTGCTTTATCCTTCCTTGTGTCGGATGCTTATGGGATGCATGATAATGTTAACGATTATGGGGATATTTGTCAGGTTACAAAACGAGCCAGAAGTGGATGGCAACCGTTTTTCAACCCTCCTTGCCACAAGGTTAACTTTGCGATTTTTCAGCATATGACGTCCTTGCTTGCGAGGAGCCTCACGCACAGCAAGGTCGCAATGAGGAAGTCGAATTCCACGGGAACCTACGAACGGGAGGCAGCTCTTAAGATGATCCAAGAGAATAGAAGAGATCTTCGGATGGCTCAAGACAGCTTTTCACGTCCCTTTGGGACACCCGGAAACCACGAAAAGGTGTTAGGTTGTAGGAGCGGGCCATGCCCGCGATTTACCGGTACCAATTTCCACACTCCGCAACGTAGGGACTTCATCGCGCGCATGGCGCGCTCCTACAGCAAACGTAACTTTTCGTAAGAGGAAGATGTCTGCGTAAGACCAGGCACCGGGGAGTGAGAAAGGTTCAATGGATTTTTACACTTGCTGTCGCGGCCTATAACCTGGTCAGCATGAGAAATCTGGGGGTTAGTGCGGCCTGATGTGGGCCAAACCCCACTTTTTGATACCAAATGTTATCAAAGAACGTTTCTCGACAAACTTTCAGGAGAGCCTCTTTTTTCAGCATCCTGCTAGATACCGTTTGATGTTTATGGGAGTTGGCTGTACAATGGCGAAAAGTTTCAGGAGATAATTTGCGGGTCCATCCTGAGTTTAAGGCGGGGGTGCAAGATCCTTGAGATTCGGCAGTTATGATCTCATGATCCACCTAGATTAGAGGCGGTGATTATTTCAAATCCTTTTTATCCGGACCGGCTTCACAAAAATAGTCAATTCATCGACGACACGTCCAGAAAGAATTCATACCTAATGGAGTACGAAATTGGAAGATAAGGGAAAAGATACCCGGCATAAAAAAAAGGGGGCGGATAGCAAAGTCAGGCTCATCACATCAACTAAGAAAGGTGACCGCGGCCAAACCCGTCTATTGTCAGGGGAAAAAGTATCCAAATCTAACCTTCGCATTGAAGCCGGTGGCAATTTGGATGAGTCCAACGCTATAATGGGTCTAGCTAGGGCGTTTACAGAAAACGAAAGAATCCGCGACATAATCTCAACCGTTCAAGGGGAACTGGTTCTATTGGGGGCTGAATTGTCCAGCACCAACCCCCGCCTCATTATGAAGCGCATTGAACTGGAACACATTTCGCAACTTGAGAAGTGGATCAACGGGCTGCAAGAGGAAGTTCCTCTTGCGCCCCGCTTTGTTTCGCCAGGAGTTAATTCTGTAAGTGCCGCTCTGGATCTGGCGCGCTCTGTCATACGGCGCACGGAGCGCAGCATGGTCATCTTGCAGGAAATGGGGCAACTTGAACGTGCAGAAACACTGAAGTACGTTAATCGACTGGGAACCCTTCTTTACACATTGGCACGTTATTCAGAAAAAGTAAAATAGATAGTGAAGACCCGATGGCTTCGATTCATGCGCTGGTCGTTGCCGTTTTTTATCGCCTCCCAGAACCTCTTCAGTCCCTGAAACAGCTCCATAATAGTCTCTTTCCCAGATGAAAATCCTCCGAGGGACGATGGCAGCGCCCTCCATTTTGTCGGTAGAATAATCCCGATTGGATGGCCATGCTGTGAATTGCGCGGGGGCACCCACACAGTCTCAGACGTTTAACATGCCCGTCTTTCTTCTCGTCTCCCCTTTCGTCGCCCTTTTCTGGCCATCTCTTATAATTTGGACTGACGCCAGTACCCCTCTCAGCCGCTACGATTCTTTTCGGTTTGCTCGGATCTCCTGGTTGGAGCAGATCGTCGACGGAGTCGGGTGAAAGTTTCGACCGCTGCAGATCGACTTGGATATAAGGACGGGATGCCTGAAAGTACTTGCTAAAGAGAGCACGTCCGGTTTCTGGTCAATCGAA
The DNA here is from genome assembly GCA_049512295.1 of Syntrophobacteraceae bacterium. Lineage (GTDB taxonomy): Bacteria > Desulfobacterota > Syntrophobacteria > Syntrophobacterales > Syntrophobacteraceae > SbD1. Next base: position 1,855 of record JBEKXG010000325.1, on the reverse strand, counting down.
CGCTAACATGCAAGTCTTTGCTTCTCTTTGTTAGTCATGACCAGCCGCATCTGACTAAGTCAATTGCTCTCAACGTCCAAATATCTTTATTCTGGAGCTCACTGAATTCATTCATGAGTAATAAACGTTATGAACCATACCTATAAACAGATACTTGTGATCGACGAGGACATTCCTATTTACCAAAATGTTTGGTCACTATTAGAGGATAATGACTATGGTATAACCATTGTGTCAGACCGGGGAAAGGCTTTGAAAGCGCTTGATTCACAACATTTCGACATGTTACTGATTAATATTGGGGGACCTGTGATGCAAGAATTGGAACTTCTAAGAGCAGCCAAACAGGTCAAATCTGATATTCCCATTATGATTGCTTTCGCTGATAGTACAGCCACTTCTATTCTAAAAGCTATAAGAGCTGGGGCAGTCGATTATCTTCAAGGGCCAATTGAAGCGGAGTCTGTTCTCAGGGCCATTAACCAGGTCTTTGATGAGCGGCAGGTGGCGCTAGAAAGTTGTCTTTTGCCCTACGACGTTCAGGAATCCAGTTTCAGCGGAATCATCACCAAGAGCCCAAAGATGCTGCGAATGCTTGAACTTATCGAACGCCTGTCCGACGTTGATTCTACCGTGCTTATCACCGGCGAGACCGGAGTGGGTAAAGAACTGGTTGCGAGGGCCATTCATTTCACCGGCGCTAGAAAGAATATGCCTTTCGTAGCGATCAATTGCGGCGCCTTGACGGAAACCCTTTTGGAATCAGAACTTTTCGGCCATGAAAAAGGTGCGTTCACGGGCGCTTTCAAGTCCAAGGCAGGCAAGTTCGAGTGCGCGCACAAAGGGACCCTGTTTCTGGACGAAATAGGTGACATTTCACCCACCATGCAAGTGAAGATGCTCCGCGCTCTGCAAGAAAGGAAGGTGGAAAGAGTAGGTGGCACCCATACTATCGATGTCGATGTGAGAGTCGTTTCGGCTACCAACCAGAATATCAAAGAGAAAATCAACAGTCACGAGTTTCGCATAGACCTATTCTACCGGCTGAATGTGATTCCCATCCATGTTCCCCCGCTAAGGGAAAGGCCGGAAGATATCCCACTTTTGGTTAGACATTTCATTATTCGTCACAACGAGAGTCTGAATCGCAAAATTGAGGGGGTCACCCCGCGCGCCCTCAAACAAATGATGGACTATCCTTGGCCGGGCAATGTCCGTGAGTTGGAAAATATTGTTGAACGAGCGTACATTACCTGTGACAGCCATGTCATTGACCAATTTACATTTCCTCAAGTTTCGGAAAACCTTCCGTCATCGTCGGCAACGGATGCTCTGGAGATCGTGAATACTGATGTCCCCTTCAGTGTGGCCCGATCCAGGGTGCTCAAAAACTTCGAAAGAGCCTATCTCATCGAAGCCTTGAAGCGGTGCGAGGGAAATGTTTCGCAAACAGCTCAAAAAGCGGGCGTCAATCCGAGAACCTTATGGCGCAAGCTTAAGGAGCATCGTTTGGACAGGATGAGCTTCATGGGGAAAAATTAATTGGTATTGGATGTCACGGTCTGACTCTTGTGTCACACACCTTAACCGATTGATATGATGCCCATTTTTGATATGATCAAACGAATCCCGCCACCGGGATGGCGCGATCCTGAGTTAGCCGGGTCTTTTTGTTCGATTACTCTGTGCCCCGCTTTCCAGCGGTGGATAACTCTTTGGGCCCTATCTTTTCATTTCCTGCTCATTTGGCACAGAAACTGCTTCATAGTATGTCTAGATCCGAATCGCTTCAGACTGAAGATGATCTTTTTTATTTCCTGTTCCCAGTGGCAAAAGCTGTGCATAAGTCGCCATC
>JBEKXG010000324.1:0-6092 GCA_049512295.1 Syntrophobacteraceae bacterium | reverse complement strand
TGTCCCCCGCCGAAGAGAAGACCTCTCGCACAAGATTCCTAAAACTGCGAAAGCCGCCAACAGCGTGGAACAGCGTGATGTCGCAATTTTTCGAGGCGCCCAGCACATCGGAAAGATGGCTCAAGCCAAGCATCGCCCCTTCGGAGCTGTCCAGGCACGCAAGAACCTTTATTGGCCGGTGCTTTCCTCCCACGATCCACACGGGGATGGATACAATGCCGAGGATGTGGCTGGCAACCGAGCCCAGCATGAAGTCTTTGAAATCGCTAAGCCCCCTTCTCCCAACAACCAGCGCCTTATAGCCGTTTTGCGATTCAGCGGCGATATCCCGGGCGATCCCGATCTTCCTGTCATCAATTTTCAGCGTAATCGCCTCATCGGGGAATCCGGCTTCCAGAAGAATCGCTTTCGCTTTTTCCATGAACTCCCGGATGGCCTTCTCCTGTTGTTGCTCCCAGGCTTCTACGCTTACTATCCTGTAACGGTATGCGGGGGTTTTTTTTTCGAGGTCGATGAATGATTCCGGGACCTTTGTAAGAACGTGAAACAGGACCACCTCGAACCGCCTTTGATCCAGGATTGAAGAGACGTACCTGACCGTGTCAAGGGAGTGTTCGGACCCATCGTTTGCTACGAGTATTTTGTCCCGCACTGAACCGTCCATCTTATTTCCTTTATGAAGAGGATTTAGAGAGTATGACGGAGCAAATATCTCCAAGCAGTTTGCTTTTGAGCTGCTGGCATGAAGCGTCATTAAACATGACCATATCAAGCTGACGGGTGTGGATGAGAAGATACCCCAGAATCTTGAGCTTTTCCTTCATCACATCTTCATCGTAGCCCTCCAGGCGGGCCGTCACACCGTCATCCTTAACTTCGCTATGAAATTCAAACTCTTCAAGAATGCCGCCTACAAATCGTGCGCGGCGCACCCGCCTGCCAGGGTCCGCGGCCCCACCCTTAAAACCGAAGCTGATGTAATTCTCGTTTGCCCTCTCCCCGACAAGGGCTTCAGTGTTCAAGAAATGAAAACCGAACCGGGAACTGAGGCTGCAGAAATTTTTTGATATCATGAAGTAATTACGATTGGCGTAGGGGGAAGGCATGGAAGGATCGAGCGCCGGATTAGAGCTGGCTTCCATGAGGATAGACATGAAACCCCTGGAATCCACTGGCGGAGGCCCTTGCCACGGCACGGCGACGATCCCTTCCCAGAGTGCGAGCATAGGGATTGATACGATATTGTCCAGGTTTACGAACTTGCCCGGCACATCCTCCCTGAACCCGTCGTCAAGGTTCAATATCCACCACTGCATGGGAATATGGCACACCAGTTGTTTGCTTGCTCTCTCCGAGAAATGGTGATCTTTCCCGAAGCTGAACATCTCCCTGACAGCTTTCTCATGGCAGAACCTGGTCATATCATGAAGAGTCCGGCAACGGGCAGGCTTGAAATCCGATGACTCCGGATCGAGCAGATAAAGAGGAATTATCTTTTCGGATACTCTCTTCAGGATGTCCAGGACAGCAGACCCGTCCATAAGGCTCTTGGTCGTTTCCCGATTCCGAAGCAGCGGTTCGATTTTTCCCCTGCAAACTCTCAGGCCATCCGCGTCGACTGTGACCGGCTGACCGTTTTCGAACAGATCGGTTGCGCCCTCGATACCCAGGATTGCAGGCACGCCGAATTCTCTGGCCACATTGGCCAGATGTCCGGCCGCTGTCCCCTGCTCGGCGACGATGGCCGCGGCCCGACCCAGCAAAGCGGCCCACCTTGGCAGCGCCTGCTTTACAACCAGTACCGCTCCCATGGGGAAAAGAAGGGCTTCGCTTTCTTTCCTGACTATGAAAACCGGCCCGAACCCGGCTCCGGGACTTGCCGCGAGACCGCCTGAAACGATTACTTCGCTGGCCGCGATATCGTATTCCCCCCTCTGCCATTCCGGAATCCTGCTCTCCTGCTTCAGAGGGCGGCACTGAAGTATTACTATTTCCCCTTTCTCATCAACCGCCCATTCGACATCCTGGGCTACCCCGTAATGATCTTCGATCTTAAGGGCGATTCGCGCCAGTTCCAGCGCAGTATGATCGGCAATGGAAGCCTGCGAACTCTCTTCACCGACGATTTCGAGCCGGCACACACCTTCGTCCGGGTAGCATACAAATTTGTGCCGCTTTTCCGAGATGTGTTTTTCCACGATCTGAAGCGGATGATTTCTCGAGACGGCAAAAAGGTCGGCCGAAACGCTCCCGTCCACTACCGATTTGGGCAAGCCAAAGACGGAATGAATAAAAATCCGCTCATCACGGACATCCAGAGGATTTCTCGAATAAATAACACCACCCGCAATCGCATTTAACATGGACATGCACCCTACGCACATATCGATGTCTTCGTCGCGGATTCCCCTGTTCAACCGGTAGATAATCGCCTGAAGGCTGTACTTGCTCGCTGCAATTTCCTTGTAGGCGTGTATGAGGTTGTCAGAACTGACGTTCAATTCGGAGCGGTATTGTCCGGCGAAGGAGGTTTGCACGGAATCTTCGCCAAGGGCGCTGCTGCGAAGAGAGACTTTGACCCCCTGGCCCTCTTCTTTTTCGAGTTCCGAATAGGCGCTCAAGATTGCCGTTTCCAGTTCGGCGGGCATAGCGGCCCGTATAATCAGTTGCTGGATATCTGCACTCAACGAGAATAACTGGTCCATTTCTTCAGCAGGGGAAGATTGCATAAGGCGGTCTATCTCCGCCTGAAGGTCACCGGAACGGAAGAATTCGCGAAAGGCCAGGGAGGAAATTACGAAGCCGTTGGGAACCTTTATACCAAGGTGATTGCGGATTTCCCCCAGGTTTGCCATCTTGTTGCCGGCCTCATCCGATCTGGTCCTATCCACATCCCGGAGGGAAACTGTGAGTGGACCGGGGCCTGTTTCCTTTTTTTCAGACAGTATTTCAATGATTCTGCTCTGAATAGACCTGAAGCTGTCGTTGAGGTCCATATACTTGCCGGGTGCAAGTTGCTCCATGCACTTTACCATACGAAAGACATTAACGGAGACCGCTGTGCAGTTAGCCCGAATAAAGGACATTCCGAAAGGCCTGTCGCCTTTCCTGACCTCCTCAAGCTCAGACATGATCTGCAGGGCCTTGTTATTGGCGCTCAGGAGCAGCTTGAAATTATGGTACCTGGTCTGGAAGGCTGTGCGAAGAGCCTCCGCGTCCAATGGGATGAGCGACTTCGCTCTTCTCCCCATTCCAAGTTTTTGCAGGCATTTTTTAATTAAAGACATACGGCAGATTAACTGGATGCGTCTCGCGTTTCCGCGATCCCGGCTTTTTCATTAAGCCTTTTTCTTTTATGGGCATCCTGTATTTTATACAGCAGTTCGTCGATTTCGATTGGCTTCATAAGGTAGTCGAAGGCGCCAATGTCCATTCCTTCAAGAGCTATCTCCATATTAGCATGGCCGGTTAGCATGATCACTTCAGCCAGGGGGTAACTCCTCTTTATTGCACGCAAGCAATCGAGGCCGTTCATGCCGGGCATTTTTACGTCCAGCACGACTATATCGAACGGGGTTTCTTTTAATTGTTCCAACGCCGCTTCCCCACTTGTGACACCATTTACGGCCAGTTTCCTTTTCCTGAGTCTTTTGACCAGGGTCTCAAGGAACTCGACTTCATCATCCACAATCAGAACGCTCAAAGCTTCCACCTGCACAGCCTCCAACAAGCCAACGGAATGATCGGTCCGGCGAAAAAAAACGGACACTGGTTATTATTGCGAATAAGTACGCATTAATAAAGTGATTTATTGAAAACTTCACCACCGGCCCCTTTGCGCTTCAAAACATTCGGGGAGAGCAAAAACTCTTTAAAGGAAGGGAAATACAGGACTATTTCTATCGGGCCGTGTCGGCAGGTCCGGCATTAAGAGGCTGATCGGGATAAAATTTTTTGAGCATATCGGCGACGGCTGCTTTCAGGTAGTCGATATTGCCGCTTTTTTCAATGTAGATATTCCCTTTGTTTAAATTAACATCCCGTTCGGATTCCTCCGTGAGGAAGGTATGAATTATTACAGGCAAAGGGGGGCGGCGTTTCTGGGTTTTTTCAAAAATCTTCGAGCTGTCGGCATCCGGCATTTCGAGGTCGAGCACGAGCAGATCCAGCTTATCCTCGCGGTCTATCTCCGCCAGAATCTGAGCGCCATCCTTGGCGACGACAACTTCGTAGCCTTCAGCGGCAAGTTCACGGCGAAGAAATTCACGCACGTTCTTGTTTTTGTCCGCGATCAGTATAGTGAATATCTTCCTCATCCTTCAGCCCGTGTCACGCGGGGGGTGCCGTTCAGGTTTCAAATGAACCCGAATTGAAATCAGGCCTGAGCAGACGCCGCAATCTTGACTAGATACACCGAACAGGGACAGTATTTAACCACCTGCCTGGCGATACTGCCAACCTTGAACCCCGAGGAAACACTCAATCCCCTGCTCCCAAGAACAATAAGGTCGATCTGTTCGGCCTGCGCGAAATCGATGATAGCATCGGCGACAGAAAGCGATGTTGACACGGTCTGGGCGATTCTAACGTCGACTTCCTGTTTTCCGAGTACTTCTCGCGCGGAGGTGATCGCCTCATCAGCGCGTTGCTGAATAACCTCCTCATGACGCTCACGCCTGTGCGGCGAGATTTCATGGTCTTCCATACCGCCAATAGAAGACGCCACGCTGATCACATAAATGTCAGCCTGTTTGGTTCTTGCAAAATCGGCGGCGATTTCCAGGGCTTTAAGAGAATGCGCCGAACCATCCACCGGTACCAATATTTTCATCCTACCCTCCTGAACTTCTTCGGGGCCAAGCAATCGTGACAATCACACAGGACCGCATGGGCATTTTTATATTTCCTGCTTTACCCTGGCCTTCTTCATGCTTAGGCCGATACCGTCGAACAGGTAATAGATCGCAAAACCCCACCACAAGGTATAGAGTACGTAAAAGAGAAGCAGACCCGTTACAGTGAAGGCCTTGTCAACAACACTCTGGGGATCGATCTTGTAGAAGTTGTAGGCGGGTTCGATGCCCTTTTTCATGACCTCCAGAATGATGTTGGACTGTTGAGTGTTTCTGCTCTTCTGGAGTTCTTTGACGCAACGGTTCAGCGTGCCCCACCAGGTCAACATCACTTCTTTTTCATCCATTCCGTACTTTTCCCTGACTTCATCGCCTTTGTTGAAATACATGGAACTGGAGTCTTGCAGAACAGCTCCGAGCAGTTTTGCAAGATTGCCCCTGATACGGAGCTCGACGCCCTGCGAGGTGGTATCCGGGGCCACCGTTGTAAAAATCTTTAGCGCCTTGTCTGCCTGCTCGGCATTTTCCATTTTGACAGTGACCGCAAGTTCCGCGTTTTCAACCTCTTTCAGGTCGGCAGAAAGTTTCGGAACAAAGTAAGAAGAGCCTTTAGCCAGCTTGTTGAAAAGCTCATCCGAGTACTCAAGGCCGTTTCTGCCATGTCCAAATATGGGAGAGAAAATCAGGGCCAGGATTCCAAAAAAAGTCACCCCGAGCAATAGACCCAGAGTCATTGTCTTTCGATGTCTGATCAGCATTCATTTTCTCCTCTGTCGATTTGCTCTAAGTGGCCGGTTTGACGGAAATTTCCGTAACCTTTGTCTCTTCTCTCAGTATCCCCACATTGCCGAAGAACTTGGCAAACAGCCAAAGCCCAAAGACGGCCACCACAACCCAGAAAAGAATGTTGCCCACGAACTCGATATTGGAGGTTATAGATTTAGGGATACTCACCAGTTCCAGTTCAACCATTTTTCGGGGCAGCGTTGCAGCCCGGTTTACAAACCCGGCGAGAATCGAGACCGCATAAAAGCCGCGAATGTGGATGCCTTTAACCACTTTGGTGGTGAGCGCGCCGACCTGAATGCCCAAAAGGGACCCGACCAGCATCCCCATCGCCAGGGAGTAAAATACGTATCCATAAATGGCGTATTGAGCGATAGATGCCAGGCCTGCCGTGAAGATGATCTGCAGAATATCGGTGCCCACGGTCGTCATGGAAGAAACACCGAAGACGTA
>JBEKXG010000323.1:0-6097 GCA_049512295.1 Syntrophobacteraceae bacterium | reverse complement strand
ATGAACCAGACGCGGTGCGGTTGGGCAACTGAAACGGTCACTTGGGGCTCAACCTTTTTCTGCTTTACCCTTTCCTCTCAGAATTTACCTGACAAGAAACACCGTCCATGAAACTTCAAAGCGTTCCCCACCAGATTTTAGAAGAGTTGCGGCATCTGCCTCCGACCTGCCTGGAGATTTGGCAAATCTCCGATATCAACACTGGCGCCGGTTTCATGGATAGGGACTTCAAAATCTCCGACTACCTCCTCGATCAGGTCTGAATCACCACCGCTCAAAAGAGCCTCCTGTGCAGAGACCGGTATTGAATCGCCCTGAGCAGGTGAATGGATCGGATGTTCCCTTTTGCTTCCATGTCCGCTATAGTCCTGGCGGCCATGAGCATTCGGTGATATGCGCGGGCGGAGAGGCCCGGTTGCCGGACCGCATGGTCCGGAATGGGAGGCTACCCGGCATCGAGTAAGGGCAACGGTTCATGGCGCCGACGAGCATGAACTGGGCCGGGGTAGATGATAACATGATGGTCATGATGGCGTCGGTTCATCTGCCGGCGCGAAAGGCCGGTTTTTCTATCTGAAGCTTACGGCTGGCCGTCCTCAATTGAAATCAAATTCCCTCGCCATTTTGGAAACCTGAGCAGATGGATATCTCCCATTACTTGCGGTAACCCATAGGGAAACCACGGGCAGCCGGCAAAACCCTGTCAGAATGGTTTCTCACGGGGTCAATCTGGGCTTCAAGTCAGCCCTTTGCTGCTTCTCAGTTAAGGTTCTATAAGCAAATCAAAGGTTGGCGCCAAGGCAGTCTACCATGTCAGAAGGTGGTATGTGCATGTCGCCTCGGCTTTTTCCCTTGCTCGTTACTATCGCATCATTTTCGCCCGAGCGCCATCCAACAGGCTGGGCCGGGGGAACGAGACCATCAACTGCGGGGAAGGAGGTGTGTCTGAAATCGCAAAAACCGGTTCCCTTGACACACAACTTGCGTTTTTTATCGTATATGGGAAGCTTCTATGGCCTTGAAGGTGTCCTGGGAGGTTTTAGGTGTTAGACGATTCGCGTGATGATCATCTGCGCTTTGAAAGGCTGATTTCTGACCTCTCGGCTCGGTTTGTTGATATCGCTCATGACCAGGTTGACGAAGGAATTGAGGGTGCGCTGAAGCAGATTCTCGATTTTTTTCAGGTCGACCGCTGCGGCCTGCTCGGTTTTTCTCCTGACCGGAAACGAGTTCATGTCACCCATGCCGCCCATGCCGAAGGGGTCGAGCCGGTGTCGGTGGATATTGACCTCGCGGCGCTGTTCCCCTGGTGCCATGAGAAACTCGTCATGCAGGGGCAGCCGGTCTGTCTTGCCAGTATAGAAGAACTGCCGGATGAGGCCTTACAGGACAGGGCTACTCACACTGCCATGGGTGTTCGGTCCGTCCTGGACATTCCCCTGTTCTTAAAAGGAAGTGTCTCGTCCATAATCGTGCTCAATACACTTCTCCGGCATCGCTCCTGGCCCGAGGAATACATTCCGCGGCTACGGCTCTTGGGGGAGATCTTTGTCAATGCATTGGAGCACAGAAATGCTGACCGGGCATTGCGCGAAAGCGAGGATCGGCTGAGTCTGGCGGCTGATGGCGCTGGGGCGATGCTTTGGAACCTGGATGTGTGCTCAGGTCAAATCTGGACTACAGAAAAGGCCAAGGAATTCTTTGGTTTTGCACCGGACAGCGATATGAGCCTTGAGAGCTTCCTCAGTATTGTTCATCCCGGAGACCGTGAGAATCTTCGCCGAACTCTAGAAGTGACCATGCAGTCCGGAAGTGATAACAGTGCCGAATACCGTATCGTGCGACCCGACGGAAGCATTCGCTGGGTACTCTCCAGGGGCCGGCCGTATAGGGCAAAGCCGGGGTCAGCCGCCCGCCTGATGGGTGTGTCTATGGATATCACCAAGCGCAAACAGGACGAAGAGGAGATCAGGAAATCCTATTACGAGATCTCCAGGTTGAAGGACAGGCTCGAGGCAGAGAACATCTACCTCAAGGAGGAGGTCAAACTCCTGGTCGAGCATAAGAAGATTGTGGCACAAAGCCTCGCAATGAAAAAGGTCCTGGCCCAGGTCGAGCAGGTTGCGAGAACGGACTCTACCGTCCTTATCCAGGGAGAGACCGGGACGGGAAAAGAACTGGTCGCCCGGGCGCTCCACCGGCTGAGCTCACGGAAAGACCGGCCTCTGGTGACAGTCAGCTGCGCCTCACTGCCGCCGACCCTGATCGAAAGCGAGCTGTTCGGCCGGGAGAGAGGGGCATACACAGGCGCTTTGACCAAGATGATCGGTCGTTTCGAAATTGCCGATGGGTCCACTCTTTTTCTCGACGAGATCGGGGAAATTCCCGTTGAGCTGCAGAGCAAGCTGCGCCGGGTCCTCGAAGAAGGTAGTTTTGAATGCTTGGGTTCGACGAAACCCCTGCACGTCGATACCCGCATTATCGCCGCCACCAACCGGGACCTTGAGCGTGAGGTAAAGGAGGGCAGATTCAGGAAGGACCTTTTCTACCGGCTGAATGTGTTCCTCATTGTGATCCCACCCCTCCGTGAGCACCCTGAAGACATCCCTCCATAGTCTGGGCGTTTGTCAATGAGTTTCAACAGAAGATGGGAAAAGAGATCGAAACCATCTCGAAAAAAACCATGGAAGCACTGCAAGTTTATTCCTGGCCCGGCAACGTCAGGGAACTGAAGAATGTGGTCGAACACGCCATGATCGTGACCAAGGGCAAATCCCTGGTTTTTGAACTCCCTGGATTTAGAATGTCTGAAACAGATGCTGCTCATAGCCTCGAGAATATTGAACGCAAGCATATCGTGGGCGTGCTGGAGAAAACCGGCTGGCGGATCGGCGGCAAGGGCGGTGCCGCCGAAGCCCTTGTGCTGAAGAGATCGACCCTGTATTCGAAAATGAGGAAACTGGGCATCATCCGACCCGGTCTCTAGTGCCGATAATAAGACGTTGTGTCGAAATAGCGACAGATCATGGGGTCATCTACGCTTTCCATAAACCGCACCTCTTTTGACAAAACCTAATAATCCAAATACGTTAGCCACACAGTCAACATCCCCATACCTCCGGGCACGTATTTCGCTGTACCTATAAGTCAAAGCGGATTCGATTCCGATCATTTTCCAATCGCAGGGCGGGGGCATCGCACCATCCTGCCACCGCTGATGTATTAGCGCCGATTATCATAGTTTTCTCCACCCTTATGGGGCGGGGCTATTGTGTGCCGCCCTACGGCTTATCTTGTCTGATCTTTTTCGATAACAAAGCGACCCGAAGCTTTCACCCGGCTGTAATGGAAGGAAAGAGATGATTCATTCGAGCCTGCGAATGAAGTTCACGCCCGAAAAGCTCCCCGAAGCCATTGAGATTTTACGCTCAATAGTGGAGCGTATACGAGTGAGCGAGGGTTGCCTGGGGTGCGATGTGTACCTACATTTGCTGGAACCCGGCGTTGTCCTGTTTGAGCAGTGGTGGAACAGCCATGCCGACCTTGGCCGGCATCTCCGGTCGGACCTGTATCGGCGGGTCATCCTGGTAATCGAGATGGCAATGGAATATCCCTCGGTGAAGTTCAGCGAGATTGCCAAGACAACCGGCTTGGAGATGGTCAAACAGTCGCGGATGGGCCTCTTCCCAACCCCCGAGCTCTGAAGGATCGTTCAGCCGCAAAGTCGGTATGTATACATTGCCACTAGAAGACGACGTTCCAACTGACAGTCCAGGGTCGATTGCAACAGGAGCCTTTCGGCCGTGGTTTCCAGGACTAAGGGTTAACAGCTCCGGACAGGCAGGCAACATGGATATCAGCTTCAGCCGGGAACCTGATAAGACCTTTTTAGTGAGGCTTGGCGGCCGATGGAGTATTGCCGATGGTCTCCCCTCCACAGAGGAACTCCAAAGGCAAATTGCATCAGCTCCATCTCCCGAGCGGGTTGCATTCGACGGACGGGAGCTAGGGCACTGGGACAGCAGCTTGCTGACGTTTCTAATCAAGCTGAACAATTTCTGCAGGGAGAAATCCATCCGCGTCTCCAACGAAGGGCTTCCCGAAGGGGTGACACGACTCATCGATTTGGCTGCTGCAGTCCCGGAAAAAAAGGATGCCCGCAAAGAGAGCGGCCGGGTGCCGTTTTTGTCCCGGGTGGGAGAGGCCACGCTAAACGCGGGCAGATCCGCAGGTGAAATGTTGTCCTTCATTGGCGAGGCATTCCTTGCGTTTATCAAGCTGCTGCGGGGTAAAGCCCGCTTCCGGCGCTCCGACCTGACGCTGCTGATACAGGAGTGCGGTGTCCAGGCACTGCCGATAGTGTCCCTAATCAGTGTATTGGTGGGCCTGATCCTGGCCTTTGTGGGAGCCGCACAGTTGAAAATGTTCGGGGCCCAGATCTATGTGGCAGACCTCGTCGGTATTGGGATGGCACGCGAGATGGGGGCAATGATGACGGCAATCGTTATGGCCGGGCGCACCGGGGCCGCATTTGCCGCGCAGCTTGGAACAATGGAGGTAAATGAGGAAACCGATGCATTGATAACCCTGGGCATTTCACCCATGGAGTTTCTCGTTTTACCCCGGATGCTGGCGCTGGTCCTCATGCTGCCCCTGCTGTGCCTGTATGCCGACCTTATGGGAATCCTGGGCGGCGGGATAATCGGTGCCGGACTGCTCAATATTTCACCGGCTCAGTACTACCATGAAACCGTATCGGCTCTGAACCTGACGCAGTTTGTAGTCGGTCTGATCAAGGCGGGGGTTTTTGGCGTTCTGGTCGCGCTCTCGGGATGTCTTCGCGGAATGCAGTGCGGACGCAGCGCTTCCGCGGTTGGTGAGGCGGCAACCTCGGCGGTTGTGACCGCAATTGTTTCCATCATAGTTTCGGATGCCCTGCTGACCGTAATATATAACAGAATCGGCGTGTAGGTCATTTATGGAAAAGCATGCGAATCAGACGACTGCCCGCATCGAAGTGCGCGACCTCACCATGGCTTACGGAAGCTTTGTGATTCAGCGCGATCTCAATTTCACTGTAAAGAACGGTGATATTTTCATCATCATGGGTGGGAGCGGATGCGGCAAGAGCACGCTTCTCAGGGGCCTCGTCGGTCTAAAAGAACCTGCCAAGGGACAGGTCTTCTACGATAACGTGAGTTTCTGGGATTGCGATGGCGCCGGGCAAAAGGCCATCATGAGGCGTTATGGGATCCTCTACCAGGCCGGAGCGCTGTGGAGTTCCATGACCCTGGCTGAAAACGTGGCCCTTCCTTTGGATGAATACACTCATTTAAGCCCGTCACAGATAAAGGAACTGGTTTCGCTCAAGCTCTCCCTGGTCGGCCTGGCAGGATTCGAAGAATTCTACCCTTCCGAGATCAGCGGCGGGATGCGAAAACGCGCCGGCCTCGCTCGTGCAATGGCCCTCGATCCGGATATCCTATTTTTCGACGAACCTTCAGCGGGATTGGACCCGATCAGCGCAAGGCGCCTCGATGAACTTATCCTGTTACTCCGCGACAGTCTGGGAGCCACGATCGTGGTTGTCACGCACGAACTGGCAAGCATCTTTGCCATCGGAAACAACTCGGTCTTTCTCGATGGGGAAACCAGGACAATGCTCGCAGCCGGGGACCCCAAGAAACTCCTGGCGGAAAGCGACGACCCCAGAATTCGGAGCTTCCTGACCAGGGGTGAGAAATGAAGCGAGAAGCAAGGACCGAGAAGCAAGAAGCGGGAGGTTTTTGCTCCCTGCTTCCTGTTTTAAAACCTTAGACAAAGAAGAAGAACTCAACTGACAACAGCACAGTGATTTTCGGGCCGCGGCCAGTGCATTTGCGGCGGGCAATAATCCTGAATCTTTCGTAACAGGCCCATGGAATAATGAGCAAACAGGCGAACACAAAGCTAATTGGCGCGTTTGTCGTCGGCGCAGTCGTTCTGGTGATAGCAGGAATACTGCTTTTCGGCTCCACAAAGTTCTTCAGCCATCAGAGAAGATTTGTTCTCTTTTTTGAAGATTCCGTGAAAGGGCTCAACATCGGGGCGGCGGTGG
>JBEKXG010000322.1:0-6102 GCA_049512295.1 Syntrophobacteraceae bacterium | reverse complement strand
TCCAAGCGCGAAGGCAAAGGGCAATGCCTTGCCGGTCGTAAGCAGAGCGGCCAGTCTTAGACCATCGGCTGTCGATGGCATCCTGAAAAGGTTGGGAGAACCGTATGCGGTGAAAAACTGGAGCCACAGCACATCCATGCTGCTGGGTCTGTGAGAAGTGATGGCTGCGACCTCATGCGATTTGTCCTCTTCCCGCAGCTTGCCCAGCTTTTTTCCAAGCTCGGCCAGCGCTTCATCCCATGAAACCGGCCGAAAGCCGGACATGTCTCCACGGCTCTTAGTCTGCTTCATTGGCTGTGAAATGCGGTAAGGGGCGTAAAGGAACTGCAGCCCTGCCGCCCCAAGGGCGCAAATGCCGCCTTGAGTCAGCGGATTTGCGGGATTTCCCTCGATCAAAATGGCCCTGTTTCCGTTTACCAGGCGCGCTTGTACAGCGCAGCCTCCTTCGCAAAGCGTGCATGCGCTGGATACCCTGGTGACCTCGCCGCGTTCGGGGGAAGGCCGCCATGACCAGTTCTGGGACCATCGCGCAGAGTCGGCGAGCAATTGCCATGGCAAGGGTGAGAGCAACGAGCCACCGACCGCTCCAGCAGCGAATTGTAAGAAAGCTCTCCGATCAAACTTCATTCCATTTACCCTCTCATGAAAGCCAATGACGCCAGTTATTATTCCAGAGTCATAAAACCTGGCGAAATTACACGTGATTTTCCACTTTACTTATGACACATTTCGCAGTTGTTCGAGGCGCCCTTCTCGGCATGACACTTTTCACATTCAACCATTTTCATAGTGGATATGCTGTATCCGGTAATAAGGTTCTCTCTGTAAGAGGGGAGCTTCTCCTCCTTTGAGACGTCCCTGTGACAGCGCGTGCACTCAAGTTCCTGTCCCTTGTGCGGAGCGTGGGAGAAATAGACGTTATCGGGCTGCCAGGTGTAGACCTTCCACGGTATTTCCCGGTTTTTCTCCACATAGTCGCTTATAAACCTGGCCTCCGCTTCACTGCTCCCCTGGGCCGATTCATGGCATTCCCTGCATCTGTCTATCCCGGGGATCCCGCTGAAGGTGCCATCGGCGCGCAGGCTGTGGCAAGATTCGCAATCCTCACCCTGGTGCGCGACATGGCTGAAATTAAAGGGTTGAGCCTTTTGAGAATAGAGCAGGTTCGGAAAAACGAGCCAGCCGACGGCCAGTGCGCCGATAAAGCCCAACAGAAAGAAAACCACCCCCACTGCCTTGTTTCCGGAAGAGCTATTTTTCTCTTGATTCATAGGACAGCCTCGGTATTTCACTGAATGGATGAAATGGCCCAGCGAAGATTGTGCTCATTATGCATTTTGAGCGGTCCCTGCAAGTGATAAACTTAACATAGTTTGCATGGGTCCAAGAGTGACTTTGCCAGAATGCGCAACCACTTAAACGGTTATGCAGAGTCTTGTCAAGAGAAAAAGAAACGCAGATCGGCGCATGAGAGCCGCATTTGTTGCACTCACGGACAATAATGGTCGCGAAAACATTCACAAAATTCCATTATGCTCTGGCGATCTGCTCGCGGCAATTCTGGTTGAACGGCAGCGGGATACAATATAAAGAGGAACGGATTTAAATTTTTGCTTACACAAGCGCCGTGCCAACCGATGACTGTCCGTTGTGAGGGATTGCCATGCAGAAGATCGATTTCAAGAAAGATTTCAGACAATTGTACAAAGCGCCCGCGAATGGCTTCACTTTCCTGGAAGTCCCTTCAATGCTGTACCTCATGATAGACGGCGCAGGAGATCCTCAAAACAACCCTGTTTTTCAGGCTGCCGTCGAGACTCTCTACGGCGCGGCATATACGATAAAATTCTCCGTCAAAAAGGCGGGATCGGGGCCGGAATATTCGATTCCTCCACTCAGCGGGCTCTGGTGGTGTAATGAAATGGAAGGATTCGATCCTGAGAACCGGAACCAGTGGCGCTGGACCCTCATGTTGGCCCAGCCGCCTCTGATCGACTCGCAAATGTTGAGTTCGGCAATCAGCCGGTTGAAGGCAAAAGGGAAAAAAGGCCTCTGGAGCGCGATTCGGCTGGAGACCCTCACGGAAGGTTTTTGCGTTCAGGCGCTGCACATAGGACCCTACTGTGATGAAGGCCCAAGGATCATTGCAATGCATAAATTCGTTCAGGACCAGGGATACGCTATTCGGGGAAAGCACCATGAGATCTATATGAGCGACCCGCGCCGCACCAGTCCTGAAAAGCTGAAGACTATTCTGCGGCATCCCGTTACGAAATATAAGATCGAGCGGACAGGCTTTATGCCCGTACGCCCGACCTCGGAATTCCGTTCTTGAGATCCCGGCCGTCAGTTCATCGCAAAAGATTCTTCGGTTTCGTCTTCCCAGCCATCCCACAAGTAGGCGTTTTCACGCCCCTGCGCGATTACCCGGAACGCATACCTGACCTGCTCCTCGTAGAACTGGCAGTAGGGACTGGGAGCATCGAGCGTGCCCGAAACGACATGAACTTCGGCGGGGCACGGCGCTCCGCAAAAATGGCGGATCGCGAAACGCGAGCACGGCGCAATGGCTTCGATCTTCCTGCCGGTCACCATACGGAATGGGGCGCTGTCGATAATTTCCCGGATCGAGTTTTGCCTGATATTTCCCCCGCAAAACTCCGGAAAACCGATGAACTCGCTGCACGGGAAAGCTTCGCCCGCCGCTGAAACCGCAAAAAAGCAGCGCCCGCCCCCACAGGGAGAGATGTCGCACATGAGCCTTCTTCCGGTAGGTCCGGCGACTCCGGCCAAAACATTGGCAAAGTTTGCGATCACCAGCTTTCGACCGGTCTTCTCGAAGAGTTCATAGGACCGGTCGAGCGCCTTCAGGAGTTGTTGGGCAAGCACTGCATTGTCAGGCTTCAGTTCCCGGCCGCCTTTCTGAGTGCATCTCACGGGATTCAGCATTGCCACCCGGACGCCCGACCCGTGCAAGAGATCCACCATATCCGTTAGCGCCTGCACGTTGAGGCGGCTAACCGTTGTGATGACGTTGAAGGCCGGGTAGGACGCCAGCTTCGGAATCACGCTCATGACCCGGTCGAAAAAGCCGGTCCCGGCCCAGTTCCGGCGGGTGGCATCGGCGATTTCGGGCGTGGGGCCGTCGAGCGAGATTCCGATTCCTACCTGATTTCGCGTTAAAAAAGAGATGGCTTGATCGTCCAGGAGGGCCGCATTTGTCTGGATTCCGAAATGAAAATCATTCCTGAACCGCTCGATTCCCTGAAAAACGGCTTCTTTTGCCATAAGAGGTTCCGAGCCGTGAAAAATGACCTGCGGCTTTGCGCTTTCCGGCAGGATGGGCCGGAATTTTTCCAGCAGTTCCGCAAGAGTTTGGGAAAGCTCGTCCGCGGTCATCGTGCGGCCACCGCGCCGCATATCCTCCGGCAGATAACAGTAGCCGCAGTTGAAGTTGCAGCGCTCGGTCGGGTTGAGATAAACCGCGGAAGGCTTAAGCCCGAATCTCAGCCGTTCCATCTCATCGCGGAAAGACTTTTCCTGTTTGATGAACTCGGGGATCAAACCTCCCGCAAGGGCGCTCTCGATCGACTCATGAGGCACCAGTGCCCAGAATGCGAGATCAGGCTCTATCACCGCCACCCGGTCGGCAAGGCCGACATCAAGAACAGTGAACTGCGGGCCATACCCCGTATTAGCGTAACGTGCCGTCTTGCTGAGAATCCGTGCAGCGGTCATAGAGTTTCCCGTGCCTTACTTTGCCTTTGCCGGCTTAGGGGTTAGCAGGATGTAATGTGAGAGACCGGTTCCAGCCAGTCCGCGGCAACGGCGGCGATACGCAATGATCCTTCTTTCTTCCTTCATGCTTGTCCTCCTTTTGTTGGACTGCGGTTTTGCGGGACTGTGCCCGCGCCATAAAAAAACCCGGACAAGCCGCACGCGGCTTTCCGGGTTACCTTTGCCATAAGCAATCTTAAACTGGTTCTCCCACAGGCCTTCTGGCTCTCGGATCGACTGAAGGTCTGCGGCCTTCCCCCCAGGGTGGTCCCCGAAAGTGACCTCGCTTCATGCAGACCTCCATCCCCGATTACAGCGGCGGGACCGCCACGGATTCACACCGTATTCCGGGATGCGGGAAAACTGATTTTTGGCGAAAGTCAGACTATGTCAGAATGGTGTGCCTGTCAATTCTTTTTTGATAAAGTGAAGCCGAGCAAAAAGAGCTTGCTGCGGAAGCGGTAAAGGCGTTAATACTGCCCGTATGGCGTTAGGGATAACTCAGGGGACGGCTTCTATAATCCTGAGGTTCCAACAGATTTCGTGTTCTTGGGAGAATTGGGTGAGAATGATGAAACCGGATGCTCAAAACCCGATCGGGGTATTCGATTCCGGAGTTGGTGGGCTCACGGTTGTCCGCGCCTTGTTGGAGAGGCTTCCGTTTGAGAATATCATCTATTTTGGCGACACCGCCCGTGTCCCTTATGGGGTCAAATCGGTCGAGACGATCTGCCGGTTTGCGGGCGAGATCACGGATTTTCTTCTCAAAAGCGGCGTGAAAATCCTGATAGTGGCATGCAACACGATGGCGGCGGTGGCAATGGAAGTGATATCGGGACTTTCGTCGGTGCCGGTTCTCAATGTCATTGAAGCGGGAGCCTCGGCTGCCATTTCGGCGACTCGCAAAAAGCACATCGGAGTGATAGGCACGCCCGCTACGATCAACAGCGACGCCTATCCCAGGGCCATTCACCAGCTCGATCCCGCTGTCAGGATATATTCTCAGGCCTGTCCTCTTTTTGTGCCGCTGGTCGAAGAGGGATGGTTGAACCACCCGGTAACACGCCTCACTGCGATGGAATATCTCAAACCGGTGACCTGCAATGAAATTGATACACTGGTCCTCGGCTGCACTCATTATCCCCTGCTAAAACCTCTGCTCCAGGAAGTGGTGGGCCGCGAAATCCGGCTTGTGGACTCAGCCGAGGCGATGGCCGAACAGACCGCCCGGACCTTGGCGCAGATGGATCTGCAGAACCCTCGGAGAACCGGCCCCGATTACCGCTTCTACGTCTCGGACGTGCCACTCCGGTTCCAGACAATTGGAGAGCGTTTCCTGGGCCGGGCGCTTCCTGATGTGCGGGTGGTAAGGTGGTAGTGGGTTCCTGATGCGGGCTGTTCGGGGCGGCAAGTCCGCCCCGGGGAGTTTGATTACAAAAAAAACTGCTGGTTTGAACAGGTGCGAACATGCGCGGGTATCCTGAAAAGATCGTCATCAATGGTGAGACTTTCCATTTCGAGAAAATCCTCAAGGATGATTTCTTCTCGGTAAATGTGCTCTACAGAAACGAGTTCGATGTGCGGTACGTGCTGAAGCTCTCGGACTTTCGCTTCGTGCTGGGCGTCCTTCTGAGGCCTCTCGCCATGTTTTTTTCATGGCGCGAGTACAAGATATACAGAATGTTAGCGGGTATCGAAGGAATTCCGGCTCTGGGCCCCCGATTCGGCAGCCGGGGCTATTTCCACAGGTACATCGAAGGTAAGACGCTGCATGATATAGAAGTGCATGGCGGCTCGCTTCCCCACGACTTTTTCGCCAAACTGGGAAGCATTATTTCTCAACTCCACGACAGGCGCGTCTTTTACCTGGACCTGAACAAGCGGGGCAACATCATCGTCGGCGAGGACATGCAGCCCTACCTCATAGACTTTCAGATAAGCCTTTTCATCAGGAAAAGACACGGGATCCCGGGACTGATAGGCGATCGGATATTTAAAGCTCTTATCCGGGAGGATATCTACCACCTCTACAAGCACAAGAGGCATTTCCAGCCGCAGCTCATGACACAGGAAGAGCTTCTCCTTGCGACGCGCACTGCGTTCAACGAAGCAATCAACCGCTACGTGGGAATGCCGTACCGCAAAGTGAAGAGGCTGATCTACCCTCACGGAAGCAACGAAATCGTCTGGTACAAATGGAAGAAAATGAAAGACCGCAGCAAGCGGATGCCCTGATGCGTCCACTCGCTCGGTCCCAAGTCCCCGGATCAAGCATTTCCGGGGCAGGCTTTCATACCTCTCAGTACTGCTTTTGTCGCAGCAAGG
>JBEKXG010000321.1:0-6108 GCA_049512295.1 Syntrophobacteraceae bacterium | reverse complement strand
TTTTGGGATTCTTTCAGATAATGAAATCCGGCGCTATTTTGAGCTGGGATGCGAAGTAAAGGGTCTGGGACGCGGAAATGTCAAGCGGATAAAAGAGGGTGTCAGATCACACGGGCAGGGTAATAAAACATAGTGTTTTAGACAGATTCGTACACCTCGATGACGCAGTTCCGCTCCTCTTCGGTCATAAGGTTTTTATGGTTCGGCAAAGCCTTTGAAGAAGGTATATAAGAACTGAACAAACGCCTAAGTGAACTCAGTACCATTAGAAATCTGGCTCGGAGAATCAGCGCGAGCATCTCGCCCGATGAGGTGATCAGGACCTCCCAGGAGCAAATCCATGCGATGATCTCTCCCGACATGACGCTCGTATACCTGATCGAAGACGATACATTGATACTGCATGGAATAAAGCCGGACAGTCCGGCATTTCGGCATGCCGGAGGAGAGTCCAAAAAAGTCGGCGAGTGCCTTTGCGGGTTGGTGGCCCGCGCAAAAGAGCCGATCTATGCCTTCGACATTCATGCCGACCCCCGGTGCACGCTCAATGAATGCAAAAGCATCGGGGTACGCTCCTTTGCCGCTATTCCCCTGGTTGCCGACAACAGAATTTTCGGAGTACTGGGGTTGGCTTCGCTCAAGCCGGTCGACTTCTCCGGAAGCGCGCATTTGCTCGAGATAGTGGCCAGCCAGATGTCCGGCGCCTTGCACAACAACATGCTCTATCAGCAGCTCCAGGAGGTGATAGCGCGCTTTGAAGTAACTGAGGATGCGCTTCAAAAAGAATTGTCCTTCCGAACTGCGCTGATCGAACTCGCCACAGAGGGAATATGCGTCTGCCATGATATCGCCGAATACCCCTATGTTAGATTTAGCGTCTGGAACAACAGCATGAAAGAGATCACGGGCTATTCCATCGAGGAGATCAACCGCTGCGGCTGGTATCAGACGGTCTATCCGGAAGAAGAAGTTCGGGAAAGAGCAATTCGCAGGATGGATACGATGCGCCAGGGGAACGATCTTGTCGACGAGGAGTGGGAGATCGTTCGCGCAGACGGGCAGAAGCGGACTATAAGCATCTCTACAACGGTTCTCACGACGGAAGAAAAAAAGACTCACGTCATGGCGCTGATGCACGACGTAACGGAACGCAGGCTCGCCGCCGAAGAGCTGCGCAGGAGTGAAGCCAAATGCCGCGTCCTTCTCGACAACATCCCGCAGAAAGTCTTCTATAAAGACCGTAACTCTGTCTATGTAGCCGTCAACCCCTGTTACGCGAAAGACTTTGGAATGTTACCGGGCGACTTCGTGGGAAAGACGGATTACGATCTCTATCCCAAGGAACTGGCGGAGATGTACCGAACCGACGATCAGCGCCTCATGTCTAGCGGAGCAACGGAGGAACTTGATGAAAGTTACATCTTGCGTGGCGAGACATGGTCCGTCCATACTGTCAAGACGCCCGTATACGATGAGACCGGAACCATCTGCGGGGTCCTCGGAATCTTTTGGGACATCACCAAGCGAAAGTACGCGGAATCGGAGATGTTGCGCCTGCATCGACAAAATCAACTCATCCTCGATGCAGCTGAGGAAGGTATCATTGGTTTGGATTTGGCCGGGAAAATCACTTTTGTCAATCCAGCCGCGGCACGAACACTCGGATACTCGATTGACGAACTCACCGGAAAGGCGTTGCATCAACTGGTGCATCACTCGAAGCCAAACGGCGATCCTTACCCGTTGAGTGAATGTCCAATGCATGAATCCCTTAGGCTGGGAACGGTCAGTCGTATCCGAGACGAAGTGCTTTGGAAAAAGGATGGTATGAGTTTTCCATCCGCCTATTCGAGTACCCCGATCTTTGAAGATGGCAACGTAATCGGAGCAGTCGTCACCTTTCAAGATATCACCGTACACAAGCGAGGAGAGGAGGCTTTAAAGGAGAGCGAGGCCAAGTTTCGCTCTTACATCGAATCGGCGCCCTTGGCCATTTTGGTAGCAGATCGAGAAGGCCGGTTGATGGATTTTAATCCTGCCGCCATAGACCTTTTGGGCTATGACGCCGCTCTTCTGAGGAACATGCACATCCTGGACCTCCATCCGGAAGATCACCGTGCGGAGGTCCTGCGGCAATTCGCCACTCTACTGGAAACGGGGCATGTGGAAACCGAGATCCGGATGAAGAAATGGGACGGGCAAATAATCTGGGTTTCGTTGCATGTCGTCATGACCTCGGATAGACTTTCTTTAGGCTATTGTCAGGACATCACCGAGCGCAGGCGGACCGAGGAAGAGCTGAGAAAGGCGCTCAGGGAGATCAGTGAAAGAAGTGCAGAAATGGAGCGGGTAAATATCGCGCTGCAAGTCCTGCTGGACCAGCGGGAAAAAGACAAAGCCGAGCTCGAGGAGACCATACTGTCCAATGTCAATATGGCGGTACTCCCTGAACTCGAAAACCTGAAGGAAACGCGTTTATCCGGGGATCAGGCGCTCTGTGCCGAGCGTTTGGAGAAGAGCATCCGCCGGCTCGTATCGCCTTATATCAGAAAACTGACTCAGAATGTCATGCACCTGACCCCGACGGAAATCCGCATCGCGGAAATGATCAGACGCGGGATGAGAACAAAAGCAATAGCTGATCTGCTCACTCTTTCCCCCAGTACCGTCCTTTCGCACAGGGAGAGTCTGCGCGACAAGCTTGGACTCAGGGGCAAGAAGCTCAACCTGGCAGCCTACCTGCGAACTTTCGAGTAAGAAACTACGGATATTTTCTCCGCATTATCTCCGCATTTTTTGGATTCGCCTTCTCGGTCTAACTTTCCGACTAACTAGCTGAAGGATTTCCAGAATACTTGGTGTCGAAATTCCGAGGCGTTCTATTGCTCGTAAGTGAGCCGAAAGATCATAGACGAACACACCGGCAGAATGCCGTTTCTGCACATTTTCCCTGGAGCTGCAATGGAATTATGGGTTTTCAGGTATGCAACTAACCCTGTTGGAAGGCCAAAGGAGACATAGCTATGGCGGAGGAAGTAAAGGTAATAAGTCAAGCAGTGCAAAAAGTTACAGACCGGGAAGGGAAATACCTCACCTTCAGTTTGGGCGAGGAGGAGTACGGAATCGGCATTTTGAAGGTAAAGGAAATTATAGGCATGATGCGCGTCACCCCGGTTCCGCAGACCCCGGAATACGTGAAGGGGGTTATTAACCTGAGAGGAAAGGTAATCCCGGTGATAGACCTTCGCCTCCGGTTCGGAATGGGCGCAAATGATTATACAGAGCGAACATGTATCATCGTTGTCGAAATTTTGGACGCTTCAGGCACGCTCCATATTGGAATCGTCGTTGATTCGGTATCAGAGGTTATCAACATCAAGGGTTGTGATATAGAGGATACCCCGGCTTTCGGCACTGCTCTCAACACGGAATATATTCTGGGGATGGCCAAAATGGGCGGCGGAGTAAAGATCCTACTCGATATCGATCGAGTGCTGAGCGCAAGTGAAATGGAGCTTATTGGAAAGGCTGCCTGACGACCTAAGAGAACAAGGTCGGTCGATGGGACCGTTTCGAGTGCAGGAATACGTCACGTCACAAAGCTCATGTTAATTATGAGATCTTGAAGGCTAAAATAAATAAGGATGGAGGACTATTATGAATGTAATCAAAAATCTCAAGGTTCAACACAAAATGCTTTTCCCAAATGTATTGTACGTAATTTTACTGGGCGCCATCATCTTTTTTTTCGTGAACTCCAATGCCCTGATTGGAGTGCTTTCAGAAAAGCAAAAAGGTTCCGATAAAGCGGCGGACCTGACACAGAAAGCGGCTGCCGGTGTCCAGGCTTATATTAACAAGCGAATCTCCTATTCTGAACTCGAAAAAAGCTATGGAACGCTGCTTCCGGAATTAAAGCAGAGAGATCTATCCGCGAGTTTTGAAGAATTGTGGGTAAAGGTGAACCAGATTCGGCAATTCCGCGAGGAAAACACTAAAATAGAAAAACAAGTTATTGAATTAACTAATTATTCAATTGAACAATCCAACACCTACATCCAGCAAATGGTCCCGAAGTTGGCGGATGAAAGCACTAGGGCCAGCGTCAGCGCTTTGGAAACACAGGTGATCGGTATGGCGAACTTCAACACGTCTTCAAATTACAAATTACAAGTGTTCTTTAACCGGTTGACAGGAGACCTTAACGAAAAGAAGGCCCTCTTTGACCTGACCGCAGCCTTGCTCGAAATTGAAGAGAAAGCTATCAGGGACCTGGCTGGCACCCCATTTGAAGGATTGCCGAAAAACGCAAGAGAAAGCACTTCCAAAATCATTGACCTGACCACCAACTATATCAAGAACGTCGAGGCCGAGCAGCCTCTTCAACAAGCCATTTTCAATGGCACCGAGGCGCGTTCCAAGGACATCGAGAATACCAAGAACGAGAACAATGCCGAACTCTTCAGCAAGATAAGAGATTATTTCCGCAATATGCTGATCATCATCCTCGTCACTTCCCTCATAGGGATTTTTACGAGCGTTCTTGCAGTCAGGTCCGTTTCAAGGGCGTTAAAGATGATTATCGGAGGCATGTCCGAAGCATCCCAGGAGGTCACTTCGGCCGCCGACCAGTTGTCCACGGCCAGCCAGTCTCTTGCCGAAGGAGCTTCGCAGCAGGCTGCCGCCATCGAGGAAACCTCCTCCTCTTTGGAAGAGATGGCCTCAATGACAAAGCAGAATGCCGCAAACGCTAATCTGGCCAATGATCTGATGAAGAAGGCCAAGCAGATTGTTGGTCAAGCCAACGGATCGATGGCGCACCTGACTACTTCCATGGATGAGATTTCAAAAGCTAGTGAAGATACCTCAAAGATCATCAAGACCATTGACGAAATCGCCTTTCAAACGAACCTGCTCGCGCTGAACGCAGCAGTTGAAGCCGCCAGGGCCGGTGAGGCTGGAGCGGGATTTGCGGTTGTTGCCGATGAAGTGAGAAATTTGGCTATGAGAGCTGCTGAGGCGGCAAAAAGTACTGCCAGTCTGATTGAAGGTACAGTCAGGAAAACAAAGGAAGGCTCTGCACTTGTCCAAAAAACCAACACCGAATTCTCCGAGGTACAAATTACCGCCGCCAAGATGGGAGAACTAATAGGTGAGATCTCGGCCGCATCCGGTGAGCAGGCCCAAGGGATTGAACAAATCTCCAAAGCAGTAAGCGAAATGGATAAGGTAGTTCAGCAAAATTCGGCCAACGCCGAGGAATCCGCCGCCGGCTCTGAGGAAATGAGCGCCCAGGCAGAACAAATGAAACACTTTGTGGCGGAACTGGTAGCCATGGTAGGAGGTGCCGGAGCATCACGCGAACATGTCGTATCGAATAAGGGTGCAAAGGAGCCGAAGATGATTGCAGCATACGAAAAGAAGGCAAATGGCCATCTCAAGGCGGGCAATGGAAAGGATTTGGCCTCTCTCAGTAAACGTAGATCAGGCCCGGAGAAGGTTATTCCCTTTGATGATGCTGATGTCTCAGCTTTTTAATTACCAGGACCGATTATGAGGGAGTGGCCAAGGGTATATCGGCCACTCCCAAAGAGGGTCTCAGCGTGAATGAAAGATACGATTTGATGACAGGGACCGTCAAGCTCTTGGACATATAGCAGTCTTTCTTTGAAGCTCGCGTGAAATTGGGATGGAACATGCCTTACATCGATATCAAAATCGCCTGGAATTGGGGAACATCTGCACAAAGAGCGAAGGTAATCGAACTGGCTGCTACAATGGTGGCCGATGCGCTGGAAAAGGAACCCACTGTCAAGTCGATAATTGTCAAAAAGATAGATGGAGATGACCCTGAGATGCCTGGGAACGTGTCATCCTAATGTCCAAAAATGTGGCTTTACCATTATCAGCCAAATCCCACACAGAATCCAAACGAAGAAGGGTTCAGGGGATTTGTTGTAAAAGGGCAGGAGTTCGATTTTTCAAGCGCGGCGGCCGAACACGATTTCATCGATTAGCAAAGGATTCAAATGGAAATGCAAAACAAAGCGTCTCAAGAGCAGGAATCTCTTGGCAATTTTTATTCCACATGCCCGGCTGGTGAGGTTT
>JBEKXG010000320.1:0-6114 GCA_049512295.1 Syntrophobacteraceae bacterium | reverse complement strand
AGAATTACTCATCAAGTGCTCCGGTTTCGATTCAGGTCCCTCTGATGCGGATCCCCCTGTCCTTGTAGGTTCACAGGATATTTTGCTTCTCTCCTCCGGGTAATTTTGAGGGATCGGTTCTTTTGTCCGGATTCTGTGCGCAGGTGTTAGTGCCTGCTATCAGAGGCAAAACTGTACTATCCGGCTGATCTGCGCCGCAAGGGCGGCGCCCGATTCATAATTGTCACGGACATTTCGGGCAGGTTGCTTATCTTCATCGTTTTATGCGGTTTGTGGCCTGCCAGTTTTTTGGCCGCCCCACTACCCCTGCAGAATTCAAATGAGTAAGCGTCCACTTCTCATTAATATAGGGGGAAATTATGAGTCGCCCAATTCACCTCCTGGACCTGGTCAGCAGGGAGAAACTGGAGAGAATTCTCCAGGTTTTTACGGAGGTGGCCGAGGTGGCCTCGATCATCACTTACGCGGATGGCCATCCAATCACCGAGCCCCACCATTTTACGCCCTTCTGCCTTCATTATTGCCGCGCCACGCCTAAAGGCAGGATTAAATGCTTTGAAAGTGACCGGTACGGAGGCTCTGAGTCGGCTCGCCTTCGAGCGCCTTTCAGCTATCAATGCCTGAACAGCGGCTTGGGCGATTGCGCCGCCCCGGTGATCATAAACGGGTATCACCTTGCTACGGTTCTTTGCGGCCAGGTTCTTGAGAAGCCGATCGATACGGAGGTGGCCATCCAGCGGGCCGAAGAGATCGGCGTTGAAGACATCGAGGGTTATCTGCGCGAACTTGCCAAGGTGCCCCTGATGAGCCGCGAGAGACTTCGAAACATCGCCAATCTGATGTCCGAGATCACCGTCACGATCAGTGAACTGGCGATCCAGAAGCATACCGCACAGCAGAACTCACAGCGCTATCTGTGCCGGCTTATCAACAGTGTTTCCGATTGCATCATCTCGACCGACGCAGACAATACGGTGAGCATGGTCAATCAGGCCGGCGCCGCTATGTTTGGATATCGAATGAACCAAATTATCGGTCAGCCCATCCATATGCTCCTTGCTGATGAACGGTCCCGAACCACTTACCTTAATAAAGCAGGATCAAATTCAGGTGGCAATTGGCGAGCCGACTTAACGGCCATCAGGGCGGACTCCTCGCTGTTTCCGGTGCAGGTATCCTTTTCGGCGCTTCATGACGACCACGAAACCAGGGCAGGATGCGTGGGGGTTATCCGGGACATTTCCGAGGAGAAAAAGCTCGAGCGAATGAAAGAAGATTTGATCGGCATGATCACCCATGACTTGAGAAATCCTGTCCTGTCTCTGGAGAGAGCCCTGCAGATCGTTGTGGGCGGCACGCTCGGATCGCTCAACCGGGATCAGAAGAACGTCTTGGAGTTGGCGCTGGTAACCAGCCATCAGTTGTTCGGTATGGTGAGCGACATTCTCGATATTTACCGTAAAGAAAACGGGAAGTTCATGTTGCGGTGCGCTGAGGTGGGAATCCAACGGGCGGTGGAGCAGAGCCTGAAGCAGATGGAATTACTCACCAGGGAAAAACGCATCACCCTGAAGGTTGAGGCTCCCTCGGCGCCGCTTGAGGTCACCGTTGATGAGGGCCGGATTCGCAGAACATGCACCAACCTGCTGGATAACGCGATCAAGTACAGCCCTGAGGGCGGCAATATCGCCATCCGGATTCAAGGACAAAGGAATGGCGATGACCGTCCGGAACGGCCTCCGGCTGTCCTGCCGCGGGACGTACCGTTTAGTGGCGCCGGGCAGCAGGGCTGGGTCATCGTCAGCGTAGAAGATGAAGGTATCGGAATACCTGAAGCCTATCACGAGTGTATTTTCGACAAGTACTTCACCCTCAAAACCAGTGAAGTGGCATCTAGAGAGGGCGTGGGACTCGGCCTTGCATTCTGCAAGCTGGCCGTTGAAGCCCACGGCGGCCGGATATGGGTTGAGTCCCCTGTGACGGATGGCGCGAGAGGTGTCAAGCGCGGATGCCGTTTCTATTTTACATTGCCTTTTAGCGGCAGCGAGCTGGCCGATTGACCGCTCGAGCCTCGTGTCGGATCTCGTGCAATTGCATAACAACGGCGCGGAGGCTTCCGTGCCCCCCTTTTACAGTCCCGGGTGCTTGCTATAAACCTTCAAGAGAAGGTGAAGGGCTATGAACATTTTCCTTGCGGACGACCACCCGCTGTTTCGCATGGGTTTGAGAATTGCCCTGGATCAGGAAGATGAGATGAAGGTCATCGGAGAAGCAAGCGATGGCTTCAGTGCGGTTGAAAAGATCCAGAACAATCCTCCCGATTTATCTTTGATCGATGTGGACATGCCCGGAATTTCAGGCATTCGGGCTATTCGAATTCTGCGCAAAGCCATGCCTGAGATGAAGATACTCGTGCTGTCAACCTACGACGACGAAAGATACATAAATGAAGCCATGTCGGCAGGAGCCGACGGCTACCTGCTCAAGTGTGTTGAGATTGCGGACCTGGTGAAGGTTATCCGCTCAGTGCATGAAGGAAAGAAAATAGTATCCCCCTTCCTGATTAACCTGGCTATGGAAAGAGACACGGCCGATACAGAAGAACCCGTTGTTCCGATCACACTGACTCAGCGGGAAAAAGACATACTTAAAGCCATCATCCACGGTCAGAGCAACAAGGAAATATCCGATGCTCTTTTCATCAGCATCGAAACCGTGAAGAGCCACATCAAGAGCATTTACCAAAAGCTGCAAGTAAGAAACCGGGTTGAGGCAGCTCTCGTTGCCATGAGAAAGAGACTGCTTTCATAGCTGGTTTCCGGACAGTAATGATTTGAGCCGCCAGAATCCTGAGCCTGCATTTTGGATCATCTATTCGATCTTGTGTTTGATGATGGCGCCCTTGTCTGCAGATTCGGCCAAGCGGGAATAAAGGGCCAGGTAGCCCCTCTTGAACTTCGGCTCGGGCCGCTTCCATTCGGCTAACCGTTCTTTGATTGTTTCATCGGGAACATCCAGCTCCAATCTGCCTTCGGGCACATCGATAGTAATAATATCTCCATCCTTCACCACGGCCAACGGCCCGCCCTCAGCGGCTTCAGGAGAGATGTGGCCGACGAAGCAGCCGTTGTTGGTCCCGGAAAAGCGTCCGTCGGTAATCAGCGCGGTTTTCAGGGCTAAGCCCTTTCCGTAAAGAAGCTTCATGGCCATGAACATCTCCCGCATACCCGGCCCGCCCTTAGGACCCTCGTAGCGAATCACGACAACTTCCCCTGCATTGACTTGTCCGTCCAAAATGGCCTGATTTGCAGCCTCCTCGGAATTGAAACAATGAGCCCGTCCCGTAAAACGGTGCATTTCAGGAGCGATAGCCGCCGGCTTGGTTACGCAGGTGTTCGGGGCCAGGTTGCCGCGCAAAACCGCCAAACCCCCTCCTTTGCTCCACGGCGCATCGAAACTCTTTATGATGTTTTTGTTGTGAATGACGGCCCCGGCAACGTTCTCAATTACGGTTTTGCCGCTCACCGTCAGGGCATCGCCATGCAGAAGGGACAGGATTTCCTTCATAACCGCCGGAACGCCTCCCGCTTTGTGAAAATCCGGAACGTTCGGGGCCGCCGCTGGATTCATCTTTGCTATGTGGGGGGTCTCCCGCGAAAGCTTATCGATATGATCCACCGACAGTTCCAAGTCCGCTTCATATGCGATAGCCGGAAAATGAAGAATGGCGTTGGTCGATCCTGCAATCGCGGCATTGAGGCGAATGGCATTTTCTATGCCCTTCTTATCCAGGATCTGACGAGCGGTAATCCCCTCATTCACGAGTTCGACTATCCGGCGGCCTGACTCCTGGGCCACCCGCAGGCGCTCGGACGCATAGGCGGGGATTGTGGAACTGCCCGGGAGGCACATTCCCATACCCTCCGCCAGGCAGCACATGGTGTTGGCGGTGCCCAAAAACGAGCATGAGCCGCATGTAGGTCCGGCGCATTCCTCGAGGTTTCGATATTCCGCTTCACTAATCTTGCCGTCTTTGAGCATCGCCAGGCCTTCGATAAGAGAAGTGGTGTCGGACGCGCGATTATCGAATTCACAGCCCCCTCCCATAGGGCCTCCTACCACCATAATGGCAGGCAAGTCCAGCCTGGCTGCCGCCATAAGCATCCCCGGGACTATCTTGTCACAGGAACACAAGAGCACTACCGCGTCCAGGCGATGCGCCTGAATCATCACTTCCACGTCATTTGCAATCAGGTCCCTGGTAGGCAGACAGTAGTGCATCCCTTCGTTGCCGTTGGCGATGCCGTCGCAGGCCGCAATCACTCCGAATTCAACCGGGGTGCCGCCGGCCTGCCTGATCCCCTGCTGGACATATTCAGAAACCGCTCTGAGATTATAATGCCCCGGTACAACACGGTTCCACGAATTTGCGATGCCTATCATCGGCAGGTCCAGGTCATGATCGCTATAGCCCATGGACTTATAGAGAGCCCGGTTCATGGCCCAGTCGGGTCGTTCCAGTATTTTTTGACTACGGCGCTTCATTGATTACTCCAGTTTGCAGGTCAGGAACTCAGATCCCAGTTCGGAATACCGTTCTCATGCAAGAGGGCCACAGGTCGTATAGGAGATCCTGTTCCTTTTCTTATTTTGAGAGGCAGAGCCATGAAGGTGAAACGCTTTCCAACCAACTGATTCAGATTGCAAAGGTTTTCCATATGAGTCACCTTCCGTTCTTCACAGACCCGGTGGCAAGGGTAGGTCTTGTCCAGCCACATGTCCGGGCTTGTATTATCCACACCGAAATTGATGCATCCCCTTTCGATTATGAATTCGGTCGCTTCCTTCGTCAAGCCGGGCTGGTGGGTTGAATACTCCGGTTTACCGTAATATTTTTCATAGTGGCCGGTGTAGAACAAAACGGTGTCTCCGGGACGGATGTCCAGTTTCCAGCGATCGAGCTCTGCCTGAATCTTTTCGGGACCGAATTGAGTCTGTACGGGTACGTCGCTCATGTCCAAGCAGATAGCCGAGGTAATACATTTCTCCAGTGGGATTTCATCGACCGATTCGGCATTCGGATCGCGTGAGAAGTGAGAAATCGGATCAATGTGCGTGGGACCGTGGTCACACATCATGATCCCGCTTGCCTGATAGGAGAATCCTGTCCCGATCATGCGCTCCGATTCATCGTGTGACATGTGTTCCCAAATGACTGTTTTAGCATGTCCCGGATAGACCGGCATGCCTGTGTATATCTCTTGACTAAGATCGATAATTTGCCCTTTAATAATCATGTGAGTCTCTCCATATTTTGATGTACCCTTCGGTGAATGGGAGAGAAATCCCCCGCCTTTTGGTGAAGACTTTATGCCAGGTTGCGCACATACAAGTAACATCCTCGCCTTTAAAAGAGGGGAATAAGTGCCGCGACCAACCCCTGCCCCCTTTTTTGAAGGGGGGCAGGGGGGAGAGTTTTATAATTTAGCTGTCATTGACAACCCCGGCGTATTTCTTGCCTAATACGGCTCAAAAGGAATGGGCGCCATCGGTCATCGCGCTGCTGCCGCGACGCCCTCAGTGGCGGTGACTTTACGTGGGAAGGTCAGCGCTATGGTAAGCCAGCCGAAGAAGTGGCCGATATACCCCATTGCAAGGTCCCAGATAATGGTAATAAGGAGGATGAAGTATGGATTAGTAGCGGTCACATCCAGTCCCAACTGTTTGGGGAACACACCGGTGAAATAGAGCGCCAGGAAACACGTAAACCCTCCGAAGACAACCAAAGAACCTTCCCCGAAATTGTGAAATTTACATCCCCACATTAGAAGCGGCAAAGCGATAAAGTTTGTAATGAACGCAGCCCAGAAGAGAGTCGTATAGTTTGCAACAAAGACGGTCATCGCCATCCAGAAAGCAGACATAAGGGTGCCATACAGCCAGCAGGGAATAAGGATCTTGAAGGCTTTCGGCGAGGCCCCGAAAACGAAATACTCTGCCCATGCGATGAAACATACCCATAAAGTAAAATTGAACTTACCAAGGAAAAAGCCAGGAATCAGGCTAAGACCGACAACAATTCCGACGGACCAGGGGAGGCCCAATCTTGCTACG
>JBEKXG010000319.1:0-6132 GCA_049512295.1 Syntrophobacteraceae bacterium | reverse complement strand
GAAAAGGGCGAAGTGGGATCAACGGCCAACACGCCGACCGTCTTGCCTTCCTTGCGAAAATGTCGGACAACGGAATTTACCAGCGTGCTTTTCCCGGCCCCCGGAGCACCGGTAAACCCCAGGGTGAAGCAAGCCTTGGAGCCTCTCCTGAAGGCATCATTCAAGAGATCGTCCTTGCCTTCCTCGTTGCTTTCCACGATGGAAATCGCCCTTGTCAATCCCCTGATGTCCCGGCTTTTCATCAGGCTTATGACCTCATCTACTCGTGACGTCTTCATCGACCCGTTTGAACTCGCATTCATTTTCATTGCAGAAAACATCCCTTGCCTTATCGTAAAGCGACGCGGCGCAGCCGGCCATCCCCGGCCGCGTGTACGAGGCTTGGACGGTTCATACCGCTACGCTCCGAATATGCCCGACGATCAATTCCACAGGTGTGCCCGGTCCGTAATTGCCGCTCACGCCCATCGTTTCCAGATCCTTGACGTCCTGCGGCGACAGGAGGCCCCCCGAAACCACATTCATATCCATGACGCCGAGTTTCTTTAATTCCGCAAGCACGGCTTGCGCAATGATCGGGAGACTGCCCGTATGGTCGGTCAAGGCGATCACGTCGACGTCCTCCGATACGGCCGCATTGGCGACCCCTTTGGGGGTCTGATAACGGCCCGTATATATGACCTCCATCCCTGCATCCCGAAGGACGGTTAAAAGGGTCAAGGCCCCCCGCTCATGAATGTCGCACCCTACCTTCGCTATCAACACTCTGATTTTTTTTCCCTGGCTCATGGCTCCTCACTCCTTTGTGATTTCACGGACAAAATCCGGCATCTCGATTTCTTCCAGGGGATCGTAACGGATGCCATACCCCGCCCGGATGACGCCGACGCACTCCCCAACGGTCATTCCCGCCCGGGCCGCCTCGATCACGGCACGCTGCGTGTTTCGTGCCTCCTTTGTCGCCTGGTAAAGCTCTTTAAGCAGAGGCTTTAACCGCTTCATGTCACGGCCTGCCTTATACGCCTTCACTTCAGCAACCAGGTTTTCACGCATGGCCACCGTGGGCGCCTTGTAGGCGACGTCGCGGATGGCCGCGTTAAGCGGACCCTCTTCCTCTTCTTCCCGGAAGGCGTTGACGCCGACAATCAATCGCTTGCACTCCTCCTTTTCCCGCTGCGTCTTCAAACGGCCGGCCTCCATCACTTCGTTGAGCCACCCCGATTCAAGGCAGGCAAAAACTCCGCCTCTCGCCTCTATTTCCTCAAGATATTTATTGACCTCACTTTCCATATGGCTGGTCAGCCATTCCAAATAATAGGAACCTCCCAACGGATCGGCGACCAGAGGAATATTTGCCTCGTGCGTAATAATATGCTGGGTGTCGAGATTGAATATACGGGCCTCCAGGGAAGGCAACCCGATGGCCTCGTCAATACTGGACGCATCCAAAGAATTCACCCCGCCCAGGACGCAGCTAAGGATCTGAAGGGTGACGCGGGCGGCATTGTTCAGAGGCTTTTGATGGGTCAGCGAAAGCCCCGAGGTGCGAATCCCTATCTTCAGTTGCATCGCCCTCTTGGTCTTGGCGCCGAATTTTTCCTTGGCGATCTTAGCCCACATCTTTCGTGCAAGTCTGAATTTGACAATGGTTTCAAAAAAATCCGACTCCGCATCCAAGGCGAATACCATGGGTCCGAACTCATCAATCGTGATGCCCCGCTCAGCCAGATCGATCATCACCTGGGTCGCTACCGCCAAAGCTCCGCCCAATTCCTTGATGGCGTCCATGCCGCCCTGGCAGGGATCGACGCCGTTGGGAGCTATCGGGCGCCAGTTGGGCGTGTTGCGAACCGAGTACTCGATGTGATCCAAACAGATGCGCCGATCAACCCTTGTCGGAAAATCGGGACAACCGTACACCAGCTTCGTGCGAATGGGGTCATTGATGCTATTGCCCCGCAGCTTCTTGATGTCGATCCCCTTATTCTCCATCACGGCAACAAGCACGCCGTAAAAATACAGGAAACTGGACATGCCGGCGTGAGCAAACTCAAAAACAGCCTCCCCCAGGGGCAGGCCCTCCAACATCCTTTCATAGATATTGATGGCGTAGGTAGCCACCCCACCACACATCATGCTGTTCCAGGCGGAGGGATGGTCCGGGTCGATCCCCGCCTGGGTGGGCAAATCGCATAGGAGCCGCAGATCCGTCAACCCGTTGGCGATGTAATGCCGGAAGGCCTGGTTCGTTTCTTCCGCCGTGGCATAACTGACAATAAACGATTTCAGCCAAAGACGGTCCCGGTACATCTCCGGATACAAACCCCGGGTAAACGGATAGTTCCCGGGATCCCCCAGGTCCGCCTCGTATGAAAGATGACGAATGTCATCGGCATTATAAAAGGACTTCAATTCAATGCTGCTCTGCGTGGCCGTCCGAACCATGTGACCGGCCATCCGATCCACTTTAGCTTCTTGTGCTCCCATAAATCTCCTCCTGTCGCCATTCGTTCCCGCCGCTGAGTGATCGTTTAGAATATCTCTGACACCCGCTATAGTCTGAAAACAGGCATTTCTAAGAGGCCGCCTTAATCAACGGCTTGCCCATGATGGGAAATGCCATGCCCGCACTCTGCAGGATTCCCCCCGCCGTCATGACGATGCCGAACAGTCCGGCAATGAAGAAGGCCCAGCCGCTTAGCTGAAGCATGAATGCGCCATTGTATCCGAAATAGATCAACGACAGACTCGCGAGGGCCACATCGGCCGCCACGACGGATATGGCTGCAACGGGTGCGTATCTCACAAAAATCAGCGTTGTAAGAATAAGGACAATTGCCAGAACCACCCATTCATACCCGAGGATGGTTGCGTCCAACTCCCAATAATAAATTGAGGCGAAGTAGCTTGTTCCGTAATTCAGGGCCGAAGCGAACCCGAAAAAGGCCCCAAAGTAAAGCCACGTGATGCCGCCCGCCGCATTTCCAAGTTTCAGCGCGGTGAAGGCGGCGCCCATATAAGTGATCGTGCAGGCAAGAGAAACGCAGGCCATAAAAAGCAGCGCTTTGGCGCCAACGAACCCGCATAAAAATGCCCAGGCCATCCATGCAGCAACGGAGTACGATATCCATCCGGCCAGCCCGGCATCGGCTATCTTGGTGCTGACTGGCGTGTCTCCCATCCCATTACTCTCCCTGTTGTCTGTTGGTCAACTCCTGTCCTCCACACAATTTAGGCCACAGAAACTTTATGGACTCGTCCCCTGAGGTGACTTCCGACTCAGGCATGCTCACCCATAATCCAGGCTTACAAATCCCTTACTTAGAAGCCATATAGACTTTTGCATTCTTCACGGAGCTGATCCCTGAACATGGGATGAGCGATATTGATTAGAGCCTCCGCCCGTGCGCGGACGGTAAGGCCCCGCAGCTTGGCGGAGCCATATTCCGTGACCACGTAATCCACATCGGAGCGCGAGGTGGTCACCGCCTGCCCGGGCATCAGTTGCACGGCGATCCGCGATACCGTCCCCTTGGCCGCAGTCGACTCCATGGCAATGATGCTCTTTCCACCCCGGGCGCGGGACGCGCCACGGACAAAATCCACTTGGCCGCCTATGCCGCTGTATTGCTTCGCTCCTAATGTATCCGCCGCCACTTGGCCTAAGAGATCAACCAGGATGGCCGAGTTGATCGCCGTCATATTGTCGTTTTGGGCTATGATGAAGGGGTCGTTTGTGTAATCGCAGGGATACCCTTCAATCATGGAGTTCTCGTTGAGCCACTCATAAAAGGCGCGCGTTCCCATGGCAAAGCAGATAACGATCTTCCCGGGTCGTAAAGTCTTCCTGGCACAGGTGATGACGCCCTCTTTCACGAGATTCATGGCGCCGTCCGAGATCATCTCCGAATGGATCCCGAGGTCATTTTTTTCGCCGAGAAAACCCAGGACTGCATCGGGGAGGGCGCCGATGCCCAGTTGCAGACAGTCGCCGTCGTTGATCAGATCCGCTATATGCTTGCCGATGCCTTTCTCCACGTCTCCAATAACAGGCGGGCCGAGTTCGATCAGAGGCACGTTCGTCGGGACAAAGCATTCGATCTGGGAAACATGCATGCAGGAATTGCCCCCGATCCGCGGCATATTGGGGTTCACGGCGGCAATAACCTTTTTGGCGCTCAAGGCCGCCTGCATAGTCCAATCAATCGATATCCCGAGGCAGACGTTGCCCGCCTTGTCGGGGGGGGAGACGGTGATCATGGCCACATCCACGTTCAGAGGACCGTCGCGAAAAAGCCGCGGAGACTCGTGAAGAAAGTTGGGGGTGAAATCGCCGCGCCCGTCATTGACTGCTTTCCGGCTATTGGCCCCCACAAACAGCGCGTTATGGCGAAACGACTTGGCATATTCCGGCCGGCAATATGCGCCCTGGCCCATGCAGACCATATGCACAATTTCCACGTTTTCCAGTTCATCGGCGCGGTCCATCATAGCCGCGACAAGCTCCGGCGGCTCTCCACACGCGTGACTAAAAACAACCCGGTTGCCCGAATCGATAAGTTTGACCGCAGCTTCGGCGGTTGTGGTGTGTTTCTTATAGTAATCTTCCCAATTTTTTCTCATGTTTCTCCTCCTTTCAGGCCCTGTATAAACCTGTGCGTCCCTAAACCCTCAGATCTTCGGGACGCTGCAGCAAAGGGGTCCAAATTGAAGATGATCTCTTCGCAGAATAATCCGGCCATCACTGGTTATGCCGGAAAGACGTCCAATTAATCATAGTACGCGGGAGCTTTCTTGTATTTGGGCACCTCATCCGGATCGTGACTGGGAAGAATCTTTATGCCCCTCTGTTCCATGTCCCTGAACTTCATGATGTTTTTCATGGTCAGCGTGGGATCCCATACGATGCCGGGAAGGATGGGCAAATCAATATTTTCCCGCATGTAGCAGGCATCGGCGGTGTATAGCATTTTTCCTGAATTCTCAAGATTGACCATCAGAGACTGATGTCCTTGTGAATGGCCCGGGGTGGAAATGCACTGGATCACGCCGTCTCCGAAGACATCGTAATCCCCCTCGATCTCCACATAATTCAGCGGGTGGTCGAAATCTTTTTTAAAATAGGCAGCCCGCTGAAAGATCTCCGGATAATAGGCGGCCCGGATTTCAGCTCTCTGCACAAGAAACTTCGCCTTCGGGAAAAATTCGTTGTCTCCGGCATGGTCCAGGTGAAGATGGGAGTTGATGACTATGTCGATATCATCCGGCTTGAGGCCGATGCCGGCCAACTGGCTCACGATGTCCTGACCCTTTTTGACGATCGGTTCGAAGACCTTTGCCACAAGGCCCCATCGCTCATCGGGTTTGTCGATGCAGTCCTTGCTCATTCCCGTGTCAAAAAGAACATTTCCCTTGGGGTGCATGATCAGGAAAGCCGGTACGGGAATCAGCATGGATTTGCCCATGTCTTTTCCGGCGGTCATGAATCCCTTGTCCAATCGGATGGCACCCATGTCGAAACAATACATCTTCACATTGCTCATCGTTTGTCTCCCTTGTTTTTAGTCGGTGTTCGCTCTTAAGGGTCTGAGATTCCTCCTCAAAAGACCCCTGATAACCCGCATGCCTTCGGGATGGTGCAAATCCCATACCCGGGATTTTCATTCATATAACAGCCTCTCATCACTAAGCTTTAAGCGGCCATGGGAATAACCTCCAGGCCCGTTTTCCACGGTTCATGCTTAAAAATATCGGGGCCTCGACTGCAAGCAGGAACAGGGACGGATCAAGGGTTCCTTTTCCATCCGTTTCATTCCGAATAGTTGCATCAATGAAACAGGAGGCTGGATTTTCGTGAAATCCTTTAAGCGGGGAGGGAAGCTAAAAGATCTGTTGCGCTGATGCACATGCGTTGCGTGCATGCACAAATCGGAAACGGTAGAAAATTTCGAATCACTTATTCATGCCGGGATGGATTTCTCATGAGAAAGACCCCGGCATAGTTGGTTGACGGGTCCCCTGAACAGGAAACCTTATCCGATACGTGCAGGCA
This sequence comes from Syntrophobacteraceae bacterium, assembly GCA_049512295.1. Lineage (GTDB taxonomy): Bacteria > Desulfobacterota > Syntrophobacteria > Syntrophobacterales > Syntrophobacteraceae > SbD1. The sequence continues at coordinate 80 of JBEKXG010000319.1, read as the reverse complement.
GGACGGACCCTGTGCTGCGCTGCAAGCAAGGACGAAGATTCCCCGTTAAGATTTCGTTTCTTAATAAACGGCAGGGATCA
>JBEKXG010000318.1:0-6138 GCA_049512295.1 Syntrophobacteraceae bacterium | reverse complement strand
GGTATTGTCGGACGGGAAGCCGTCGAAATGATATCCGAGGGTGTTCTGGCAATCGAGATGGGCGCGCTCGCAGAAGACCTGGCCCTGTCGATTCACCCTCATCCAACCCTTTCGGAAGGCGAGGAGGAGGCGGCCGAAGCCTTCCTGGGCAGCTCAACGCACATCCTTCCGCAGAAAAAATGACCTTTTTCGCGGTCGACTATTAACTCACACAAAGAAGGAGTAGGAAATGAAGGGCAACGACAAAATCATTGAGAAGCTGAACGACCTGCTTTCAGACGAGCTAACCGCCATCAACCAGTACATGGTTCACTCCGAGATGTGCGACAACTGGGGATATGAACGGCTTCATAAATTAATCGAAAAGCGGGCAATCGACGAAATGAAACACGCCGAGAAGCTGATCGCCCGCATACTTTTCCTGGAAGGCCGGCCGATTGTAAGCAACTTGAAGAAGATCAACATCGGCGCGGAAGTCCCCAATCAGCATCAGAGTGACTGGGATGCCGAAGATGGCGCCATCAAGAGTTACAACGACGGAATCCGGCTCGCCGTGGAACTGGCCGACAACGGCTCCCGGGAGATCATGGAGTCGATACTCAAGGATGAGGAAGGCCATATCGACTGGATCGAAGCTCAACTCGACCAGATCAAGCAGATGGGCGTTGCGAATTACCTGGTGGAACAGATCGATTAACCTCGCGGGGCGCGGAGCCGGATATCAAAAGTGTCCTGTAACGAATCATGCCGTTATTGCCTGATGGGCCGCCTTGATTACATGCGGGCTTGGGAACTTCAGAGGAAGCTGGCCGAAAGGGTGCTCTCGGAGGACCGGGACGTTCTTCTTTTGCTCGAACACCCGCCGACCTACACCCTGGGGCTTCGAGGAGGCGAGGCCAACATGCTCGCCTCCCGTGAGTTCCTGGTTCGGCAGGGGGCAGCCGTAATTAACGTTGACCGGGGCGGCGACATCACGTTCCACGGCCCCGGCCAACTGGTTGGCTACCCTATCCTGAACCTGGCAAAGCTTGGGGGCGGAATCCGCAAATATCTGCGCTCACTGGAAGAGGTCCTGATACTCACGCTTGAATCCTTCGGGGTACCGGCCGGCAGGATCGACGGATATACCGGCGTTTGGGTCAAAGGCGAAAAGATCGCGGCTATCGGCGTAAAAGTTACCGCCCGCAGGATCACCCAACACGGCTTTGCCTTGAACGTAAATACCGATCTCAGCTACTTCAACCGGATCGTGCCCTGCGGCATAAGGGACAGGGGAGTGACTGCACTGGCCGGACTCATTTGCAGGGAAATACCTCTGGCCAGTGTCGCCGCCGTATTGGCTGAAGCTTTCGGGACCGTTTTCGGCAAGGAGATGATTGAAATCGCGCCGGATGAAATCCTGCCCGATCCGCAGGTTCATTTTTTTTGGCCACACTCCGGAGCACGCCAGACGGATCGGTCCCAAGACCGGGGGACCGCTTCATGACTCCCCCGCAAATACAACCTGTCGATCCATTTGGGGGAGGGCGGCTGCCCAAACCTCCATGGATCCGCGCCCGAATTCCATCAGGCGAAAACTACGAGAAAATAAAATCCCTGGTAAGAGAAAAAAAACTCCATACCGTGTGCGGAGAGGCCCTGTGCCCCAACCTGGGCGAGTGCTGGGGTAGAGGGACTGCGACGTTCCTTATCCTTGGCGGCGTATGCACGCGGGGCTGCAGGTTCTGCGCAGTGCACACCGGCGGGGCAGCTCCCGTCAGGCCCGAAGAGGCGGCGGAAGTTGCGGACGCGGTTTCGATCATGAACCTGAAACACGCCGTAATCACCTCGGTCACTCGGGACGATCTGCCGGACGGCGGTGCGTCCTTCTTTGCAAAGACCATTCGAGCCATCCGCCAAAAATCCCCCGGGTGCAGGGTCGAGGTGCTCGTACCTGATTTTCGCGGAAATCCGGACTCCATTGCCGATGTCCTCAAGGCTGACCCCGATATTTTCGGCCACAACATGGAGACCGTCCGGCGGCTCTACCCTCTGGTCAGGTCCGATGCCGATTACGCCCGTTCCCTTGGCGTACTGAAGAGCGCAAGGGAACTTCTCCCGGCTGTTACGGTTAAATCCGGGATCATGGCAGGCCTGGGCGAATCGATAGACGAAATCCTCGACGTAATGAGCGATCTGCTCCAATCAGGATGCCGGATTCTTACAATCGGCCAGTATCTGCGCCCGACCCGATCCCATTTTCCGGTGTCGCGGTATTATACACCCGGCGAATTTGAGGAACTGAAAAGAACCGGAATTGCACTCGGGTTCAAATGGGTGGAAGCCGGACCGCTCGTCAGAAGCTCCTACAATGCCGATGAGCAGGCGAGGCGGGCTTTTGCGCCTTAGGCGATATGCCATGCGGGCAAAACCGTAACATGGGGCGCTGATAAAGACTGTGGGTATATTCCTGCGGTACGGGAAACCTGCGCGGACTCCACAAAACTCGCGCCAATTCGAGAACAAGATCCTCGCGACGGGTGAGGGTCTGAAAGTTCTCGAAGAAGGCCTCAGCCGATCTGCCGAAACCCTCCTTCGGCGCAGAAACGAACGGCGACTCATCATCGATTATCAACAATGTCCCGGGATAACGCGTTCTTCATCAGTCAGGGTGCTGAGCAACCGGTTCGCTCTGCAAAATAATTTAAGCCTTCCCTGCGACCTTCCGATGAAGGAAGCGTAAAGTTGTAGAGAACCATGGATTAGGGGAGACCGATTGATGAATTCGCATGAGAGCACCGGTATCAGCGAAGCCGACACGTCATATCGGGTCGTTTTCAACGGAAATATCCCCCGGGGACGTGACCCCGAGAGCGTCAGGCGCGATTTTATCCGCATATTCAAGATCGACCGGTCCAGGGTCGAAGATTATTTCTCCGGAAAACCGGTTATCCTGAAGACGGGGCTGAATCATCAGGCCGCCGCAAGCCTCGTGGAAACCCTTGAGCGGGCGGGAATCCCGTGCGCCCTGGAAAGCACGGGGCCGGATGGGACCGGGCTTGCCGTCGGGTCTTTGTCTGAGAGCGCGCCCGGCCGGCAGAGCGGCGCCGCGGGGGCTGCGACCTGCCCCAAGTGCGGGCATGTGCAGCGTGAAGGCGAAGAGTGCTCCCGATGCGGCCTGATTATAAGCAAGTATCGGCCCGGATTTGCCGCAGATTGCGGCGCCTCGAAAATCGTCTATTATGACGGCGCCATAGAAAAAAAGAAGGCGCTGCTGGTTTTTCTGGCCCTGCTTTTGGCCTTTATCCTGTATATGGAAGTCCGGGCCACGCGGGCAATCACCTATCCGCCCGGAATCCTCATAAAGTCCGAGCCGCAGATGTTACAGATCAGTGACCCGAAGCCGTGGGAAGTTGGAAAAAAGGTGATCTTCCCCCTGGTCGAATTTTGGCTGCAGGGTCGAGTACTATGTTCGGAGCGCTATGATGACGACGCATTGGCAGACATCTGCCCAATCGATATCGGCCTGGGGTGGGGGCCCATGTCCGATCAAAGCATCATAGATCAATTGGATTTTGTCCAGAGTGGCCGCAAGCTGGAGTATTCGCTCGCAGATCCGGAGCATCCGCCGTCTTCATACGGGACGCTCTGGGAATACGTCAAGAACGTTCATACGATCCCCGCCGACGAGGATATCAAAAAGAAAGTCTGTTCGGTGCGTACCGGCGATCTGATAGAACTCCGTGGCTATCTTGTAGGCATCCGGGAAAATGGGCAATGGACGCAAGTCAGCTCCCTCAAGAAGGAAGTCGGCGTGGACCATACAACATGTCTGATCTTTTGGGTTACGCACTTCAAGAAGCTGAATATTAAAGGTTCACAGGTAAGATCAATCCCGCCGTCATAGGTTCTCTGAGGAGTTCTTGCCAATCCGATTAGCCCGCAGGAAGGGTGTAAAGCGGCTTCTTCCCTCGCGGAAATGTTGGCCTTGTCACCCTCACGGCGCTTGAGGCGGACAACTTCATGGCCGCGATCTACACCAGCCCCCGCACCCGTGACCAGTAGCGGCCGTTCTCGCCACCGGCTTCAATCGGGATGCCGAAAGCCTGCGTCAGGAGATCGCGCCTCAAAATTTGCTCCTTTTTGCCCTTTGCAGCGCAGCGCCCCGACTTTAGCAAAAAGACATGGCTGAAGGCAGGCATAATTTCCTCCAGATAATGGGTGACCAGGATCATGGTCGGGCCGCCGGGCGTACGGCCCAGGCTTTCCAGGGTGGACAGCAGATGCTCTCTGGAGACGAGGTCCAGGCCTCCGCAGGGTTCATCCAAGATCAGGAGGCTAGGTTTATGGATGAGCGCCCTTGCGATCAGGAGACGCTGCTTTTCTCCCTGCGAGAGCACCGCGTAGGGAAGATCGAGTATCTTACCGCAGTCGAGTCTTGCGGCAAGCCTTGCGGCTTCCTCGAAATCCTCCGCCTCCGGCTTGTCGTATATCCCGAGCGAGGCATACTTTCCGCTCACAATGAACTCGAGAGGCTTCTGGGAAGGAGGAACCCGGGCCTGAAGAAAAGACCCGACCCAGCCGATTCTCTTTCGCAGAGCGCGAAGGTCGACTTCACCGAAGTGCTCTCCCAACACGGTGATGTCGCCCGAGGTCGGCCAGAGGTACCCGGCAAGGATCTGAAGCAGGGTCGTCTTGCCCGACCCGTTTGCGCCCAGGAGGACCCAGTGCTCACCGGGCTTGATCTCCCAGGAAATACCGTCCAGAATTAGCCTCCGGTTCCTTACGAACCGGACGCCTTTGATGCTGATCCAGCTATTTTCCATTTCACGCCAAACAGGTGCTCCCCATCCATAAACTACTCCGATGGAGACTAACTGAACGATTCCCACGTAAGCACGATTTTTCCGAAATGCTCTCCTTTACTGAGATACCGGTGAGCATCCTCCACTTGGCGTATTGAAAATATTCGGTCTATTATGGGCTTTACGCGGCCCGATTTGAGTAACGGGAGCACGGTATCGATAAACCCCCGGGTGATCACGGCCTTCTCCTCTTTGGACTGGCTGCGCAAAACGGAGCCGATGACTTTGAGCCTCTTCGTGACGATCGGGGCAAGGTTTATTTCGCCCCCGCTCCCGCCCATCAAACCGATGATGACAAGCCGCCCCCCGGTTTTCAGGACCTCCAGATGCCTGCGCAGGTACGGCGCCCCAATCCAGTCGAGAATGATATCCACGCCCATGTTCATCGTTATATCCAGAACCCGCCCGGCGAAATCGTCCTGCTTGTAGTTAATGCCCTCGGAAGCCCCCAAATCGAGCGCCCGTCTTATTTTGTCTTCCGAGCCGGCCGTGATGACGACTTTTGCCCCGATTGACGAGCCAAGCTGTATGGCGGCGGTCCCAACCCCGCTGCCCCCGCCGTGAAGAAGAAGCACGTCTGCGGCTTTTATTCCGGCCTGGATAAAAAGATTGTAATACGCCGTGAAGAAAACCTCCGCAGCCGCAGCCGCTTCGGTGAAACTGAGGTTTTCCGGAATGGCAACCAGGTGGTCTGCCGCAACGGCCACATATCTTCCGTATCCTCCCCCGGCGACTATCCCGAAAACCCTGTCGTTTTCCTGAAAAGCCGAAATCGGCGGCCCCTTAACCACAAACCCGGCGAAATCGAGTCCGAGCACCCGGGACGCTCCGGCTGGAGGCGGGTACAGGCCCCGCCTCTGGAGCAGGTCGGCCCGGTTTACGGAACAGGCTTCAACCTGCACCAGCGCTTCCCCTGCTTTCGGAGAGGGCATCTCGACCATCTCGAGGCTGACCTCGTTCCATTCGCCCTTCTTGGCCCCCTCACCCACTATGACGGCAGGCATCAATTGAGCGCTCATTCCAGTCCTCCGGTTTGGGCAAATGAGTAAAATTGGTTGTGGCCGGCTATTATGATGTGATCGTGCACCACTATGTCAAGTTCGCCGAGTATTTTCCTGAGTCTCTGGGTGAGCTGCCTGTCGGCGGCCGAAGGCAGCGGGCCTCCGCTGGGATGATTATGAGCCAGAATCACAGCGGTTGCCCGATGTTTCAGGCTGGCTTCGACGACCTGCCTCGGGAAGACGGCAGTCCGGTTTACGCTTCCCTTCTGTACACGCTCGACGGCAATCAACCG